>JANPLJ010000365.1:0-8198 GCA_031426475.1 Pirellulaceae bacterium
CATGGTAACGTTAGAACATTAATGACGAGAGTATTGTTATATCTCGCTGAACGACGTCAATCCATTCGCTGTCTCCTTAAATTCGCTGTCGATCATCTTATCTTTCACTCGAACTACTATTCTTTACGACTCCTTGATGCACGCTTTTTTTGACAGCGAATGAAAAGAGGCAGCGAATAGAAGAATACAACATTATCAGTATGGACAGAACAGTTTCAAGCTATCGATGAGCTAGTACAGTCAGAGCGTCTTCGCTCGCCTCTCGACCAGTATCGGCGGGGCGCTGATCATTTTCTTGTGCGGTCTACTTGCATCGTATCTTCACAAAAGTTAGTAACTCTTAACCTTATCGATAGGACAGAAACCTATGCCAAAATTTGCGGCTAATTTGACAATGCTCTTCACCGAAGTGCCCTTCATGGAACGCTTCGCTTTGGCCCGCGCGGCCGGTTTTACTTATGTCGAATACTTGTTTCCATATCCGTTCAAAGCGGAGGAGTTGAAGGCGGAACTCGACAAACATAGGCTCGTCCAAATCCTGTTCAACCTTCCTGCCGGTGATTTTGCAGCAGGGGAACGCGGCATCGCAGCTTTACCAGGCCGAAGTGAGGAATTCCGCGTTGGAGTTCCCACGGCGATCGAATACGCGCGGGTCCTCGGTGTGAATCGATTGAATTGCCTTGCCGGAAAACGCGTGACGGGGCACAGTGACGAAGAACATTGGCAGACACTCGTACAGAACGTCCGCTTCGCCGCAACCGAATTGGCCACGCACGGAATCGAATTAGTAGTGGAGCCGATTAATCATTTCGACATCCCTGGTTTTGTTCTGAACCGTACCGAACAAGCGATCAAACTTCTCGACGAAGTCGGACATCCCAACGTGCGAATGCAGTTCGATATCTATCATGTTCAGCGAGAGGAAGGCGAGATAACCGCCTCCTTCCGGAACATCTGGCACGAATCGGTCACATTCAGATCGCAGACAATCCAGGAAGGCATCAACCCGGCACGGGTGAGATCAACTTTCCCTTCATTTTCCGTCAGCTCGACGACAGCGGCTATGCAGGTTGGGTTGGCTTGGAGTATGTTCCTACGCCGGACACCCTTGGTTCATTGGCCTGGATGAAGGAGTATGTATCGATGGCCTAGCTAGTGCTTTGTTCCGATTAGGATTTAGGTGCGACTTCTAGTCCGTTGGCAAGATTGTCACCTCAATCCAAATTTTATTTGAAAGAAGCACTTGGGCGGGTTCTCAAACGGTCGTAGGCACGTTCCGCGTGCTGTCTGCCCTTCGTCTCAATTCAATTCATCAGACCATCAAATAGGAAATCAATTCGCATATGAAAATTGGATTTATTGGACTCGGAATCATGGGCAAGCCCATGTGCAAGAATCTTCTCAACGCGGGTCACGAGCTCGTCGTCTACAGTAGAACCCCTGCGACGAACGACGAGTTCGTCGCAGCAGGCGCGAAGTCCGCGTCTTCGCCAAAAGAGGTCGCCTCGCAAGTCGAAATCGTCATTACCATGCTCCCCAACTCACCTGAGGTGAAGCAGGTCGTCCTTGGACCTAACGGTGTCATCGAAGGAGCTCTGCCCGGTTGCATTGTTGCGGACATGAGTTCGATCGCGCCGCTGGCAAGCAGAGAGATCGCGGCGCAGCTAGCCGAGAAGGGGATCGAGATGCTCGATGCTCCGGTCAGCGGTGGCCAGCCAAAAGCGATTGAAGGAACGCTCTCGGTCATGGTCGGTGGTAAGCAAGAAGTATTCGATCGATGCGTGCCGGTTTTCAAAGCGATGGCTGCTTCGGTAGTAAGAGTCGGCGATATCGGAGCGGGCAATGTTACCAAACTGGCTAACCAAGTTGTGGTGGCGCTGAACATCGCAGCGCTGTCCGAGGCGATGGTACTGGCAGCCAAAGCCGGAGTCGAACCGGAACTCGTGTATCAAGCCATTCGTGGAGGGCTGGCCGGGAGCACGGTGATGGATGCGAAGGCTCCGCTGATGCTCGATCGGAAGTTTAATCCAGGGTTTCGGATCAACCTGCACATCAAGGATCTAGCCAACGCGCTGGATACTTCGCATGAAGTCGGCGCGCCGCTCCCTTTGACTGCGTCCGTGATGAAAATCATGCAGGCACTGAAGATCGACGATTTCGGCGATTCCGATCACGGGGCAATTGTTCGCTACTTCGAAAAGCAGGCGAAAACAGAACTCAAGCGAGCCTCAACGAGTTGAGCGGTATGAATGGTAAGAAAATTTCCTTACCAAGAATTTTCTTACCTAAATTTTTTCTCGAAAATTTTGATTCTTCACGTATTAGTTAAAACCATGATGATCATACGACTTGCATTCCTTGTTTTACTGTTTGCTGCTCCCGCGGTGGCTGCGAATCTTGACTTGGTAAACGATCCGGTAACTGGCGGACCGGGGAAATTTGCCGCTGACGAAATTCGGCGTGAAGCCGCTGCAAAAGGGATGGCTTTGAGCAATGACGCGAATGCGACTCGCATTACGATCAAGGTCGAGAAGGGCGACAAAGCTGCGGCGCAGAGTTACAGCATTCGTGTAAACAATGACAATAATCGACGTGTCATCACGGTTAGAGGTGCCGATGAAGCTGGTGCGATGTATGGCGGGCTGGATATCGCTGAGGCGATTCGCTTGGGGACGCTCGACTCGTTGAAGGACTCCGACAACAAACCGCACATCGCGAGGCGCGGCATCAAGTTCAACATTCCGCTCGATCTGCGTACACCGAGTTACACGGACAGCTCCGATGCTTCACAGGCGAACATTCCGGAGATGTGGGAACGTGATTTTTGGGTCGAGTATCTCGATGCCATGGCTCGCAATCGCTACAACGTGCTCTCGCTTTGGAGCCTCCATCCTTTTCCTTCGATGGTGAAGGTGCCGGAGTTCCCCGAAGTTGCGTTGGATGATGTTTGGCGGACTCGGGCGAAGCTCGACGATACCTTTAGCTTGGCCGGTATCGACATGGTCCGTCCCGCGATGCTCGCCGACCATGACGTGGTGAAACGAATCACGATGGATGAGAAGATCGAGTTCTGGCGCTGGGTCATGCAGCAGGCCGCCGATCGTGGCATCCAGATCTATGTGTTTACTTGGAACGTCTTTACGTTTGGAGCAGACGGCAAGCACGGCATCACTAACGATATGGAAAACGACATCACCAAAAAGTATTTCCGCGCTAGCGTGCGGGAGATGGTGAAGACCTATCCGTTGCTTGGAGGCATGGGCATCACGGCGGGCGAAGGGATGCCGCATGACATGGATTCCAAGGTCAAGGAGGCCTGGCTATGGGACACCTACGGCGAAGGGGTGCGCGATGCGTTGAAGGAAGATCCGAAGCGCCAGTTTCCCATGATCCATCGCTTCCACTGGACGGCACAGAGTGAAATCCTCGACGCCTTCAAGGACTATCCAGGGACTTTCGATTTCAGTTTCAAATACTCGGTCGCACACATGTATTCGATCACGAAACCGGCCTTCATCCAACCGCTGCTCGAGAACATCGCGCCTGGCAGAAGGACTTGGTTGACAGTGCGCAACGACGACATTTATACCTTTCGTTTCGGCGACCCCGTTTATGCTCGCGAATACATTCTCAATATGCCGTCGCCGGACAAGTTTGCTGGCTTTTACATGGGACCGGATGGTTATTGTTGGGGCCGCGATTTCCTAGAGCGGAAACCCGCCCCCGGCAAGCGCCCTTTGGTCATGGACAAGCAATGGTATTCCTTTATGCTCTGGGGACGACTGGCCTATGATCCGTCGTTGTCGGACTCGCACTTCGAGCGAGTGCTTGCCGTCCGTCATCCGAACGCGTCTTCAACTCATCTCTTCGATGCGCTTCAAGGTGCTTCCCAAGTCATGCCGCTGATAACACGCTTCTTTTGGGGCGACATTGATGTTAAGTGGTTTCCCGAGGGCTGTCTGAGCCATCCGAAGTCCAAAAGCAATGGCTTCTACACGGTGAAGCGCTTTATGGAAGGCGACTCTATGCCTGGCGCCAAGGTGCTCTGCATTCGCGACTGGCGCAAACGTCTCACCGCTCGCGAGCCAATGACAGACACCACACCCCTCGAAATTGCCGAAGCCTTAGACCGTGCTGCAACTGATACCTTTGCTTCGCTTGACACGCTCCGCGAAGCAGCCAAGCAAGACCTCGAACTCCAAAAGACCGTGAACGATTGCGAGGCACTTGGCTGGCTGGGCCGCTACTATGCTGCTAAGATCCGAGGCTCGTGTGCGTTGGCTTTGTATGATGTCAACAGCGACAAGTTTGAGCACGAAGCGTCGTTGCGTCACCTCGGTGATGCTCTGTCGCATTGGAAGAAGTATGCCGCTATTCGCGATGCCCACTATGTCCCCGCCCTTTACAATCGCGTGGGATACGTCGACATCACCGGTTTGACCGATAGGGTAGCCACCGATATCGATATTGCCCGCGACTGGACCCCTGGAACCCTCAAAGACGACGGCAAACGCGCCGGCGCAGAGAAAGGTTTCCGCAAGTAAAGCACATGAACCCGCGTCAATTTTCAAATCCTTGAATCTGGCGTAACCCAATTTCCCTTCCACTCATTCACTTACCTAGTGCTTCATCCAAATTCGATTTTAGGGTGGGTAGCCGAATTCGTCAGAATTTGGACGCAGCTCGAAAGGCGATGTTTACTGCGCTTCCTCCGAAGTCTGACGAAATCGGCCACGAATTGGATCACTGAACTCATTAACAGCCAGAATCATTTTGAGAGAAAAATTTGAATTTGCGAATATCGAACTCTTGCTAATCTTTGGCGGGATTCGCCGTTCGGGCGTTCATCATCCGACCGCATGGAACTTGATACATCCGTCGAATTCTCTCCTCCTCACTCCACGTCTTTTGGAATTCAAGGCAACGATCTCTTATTTCTTCAGGCGTTGGGTCGGGACGTCTGTAGGGAAATAAATCCGATCGTGTCGATTGATAATCCAAGAATTGCATGTCATTCCTCCAGAATTTTCCGTTTGAAAAGCCAAAGACAGCTTGGATCATCTGAATAGCAAGCGACATGCCGCATCGCCAAAGCAGCTTGAAAAGAAAATCGGAGAGGAAAGGAATGGTCCTGCGGGCGGAGCCGCAGGACCACGTTTGGTGCCGGCGCAAAGAAGCTCTATTTCGCCTTGCGCTTCTTGGTATTGTCTTTCGCTGCGTTTGCTTCCTTGCCGAGTTCTGGGCCGTTATCGCTAGGCAAAGAATGGTGCCAGGCGAGGAGGCTCTCGGTTAGCATCGCGACTATTTCAGGATGTTTGCCGGCGACGTTGGTTGTTTCGCTTCGGTCGTTGGTGAGGTCGTAGAGTTGCGACGAGGAGCCGTCGTACGAGCAGAGCAGTTTCCAGTCTTTGTCGCGAATCGCAAGATCAGGCAATGCTTCGGTCGTATTGGGTGAAGGAGACCAAGTGGGGCGGTCGGGCGGTCGACGCCAACAGATGGTTGCCGTGCGCGATGCCGTACTTTTGCCCAGCAGAACAGAAGAAAGGTCTTCCCCGTCGAAGTTGACGTCTGACGGGGCCGCGGTTTTCGAGATTGCAAGGATGGAACGAGCTAGATCAATGGCTGCAAAAACCGACGTTTCGTTGTGCGTACCGAACTTGCTTTTGTCGATTAGCCCTGGCCCCCACGCGACCAGCGGCGATCGCACGCCACCTTCATAGAGCGTGGTTTTATTCCCACGAAAAGGACCTGCCGAGCCGGCGCCTTGCTCGGGGCCGTTGTCCGAGCAAACGAGGATAAGAGTGTTGTCGCGTAGGCCCGGAGTGTTTCGAATATGATCGAAGAGCTTCCCAAACTGACGATCCATCTCTTGCAATACCGAGAGATAGAGTCCGCGTTTGCCATCGGCCCATTTATCGACCGGCGGCCACCATGGTCCATGCACATCATCGGGCCACAGATTGATGAAGAACGGCTTATTCGCTTGGGTCGCTTTGTCGATAAACGGTATCGCTTTCGCTATGAAGCCGCTCGTGATTTCGGAGCGCAACATCCAGGTCACCGGTTGGCCTAGACGCTCAGCATCGGCCCAAATTTTCGCGGGCTCCTTGTCGCCTGGTTTCACGGTAAGAGGCAACAACTTTGCGCCCATGCCCTCGAAGTTCGTAAGCGATTCATCGAAACCGTAGCTGGTGATCGGAGGCGCGTCGTCGACATCGCGCTGTCCACCGAGATGCCATTTTCCAAAATGCCCTGTCGCGTAGCCGCTTTGCTGCATGAAACGCGCCATCGTCGGTGCTGTCGGGTCGAGCCATTGGGCGACGCCGCGTCGTTCGTTGTCAGCACGGTTGTTCAGGTACGAGGTGATCCGCCAGCGATGCGGATACTGCCCGGTCGTCAAAGCGCACCGCGATGGCGAACAGATCGGCGAGTTCACATAGAATTGCGAGAAGCGAATACCCTCGGCGGCGAGTCGATCGACATTCGGTGTCTGTGCATCTTTGTTCCCAAAACATGAGAAGTCGCCCCACCCCATATCATCGATGAAGATCATGATGATGTTCGGACGTTGCTGGGTGTTTGATTTCTCGTCAGCGCATTTCGCGTTGGACGTGAAGAAAACAGAGAGACATAAACACCAAATTACGTGTGAGCGTTGCATGGGAAGCGATGACGGCAGGAGGTCCATTCTAGATTACTGAGTTCTTCAGGTATTTTGGTGGCATCAACTGCTAATTCTTCGAATTCGTTTCGCAAGCTGTTGGAGGTGAGTGGGTCCAATATCCGCCGCGCTGATTCTTCCATTGATTGAAATTGCGAATACTCATTGCCAACTGGAGACTTGAATCGGTGGCCGTCATTCCATCTCGAAACGGAGTCATACAGTCGATGTTTTGAAACCATTCCATCCATTCCTCGGATCCCACCACAATGTTGGCTCCAGCAATAAACAGCGGCGAGATTAAAGAGTCATCGTAAGGAAGATGGGCCACCATGTGACAACTTAAGCAAGAGCTGCGGGCATTGTCGACGGGACCGTTGAGTCGTCCATTCCATCCCAAATGAGTTATTGGAAGTTCGTTTGCGTCAGGATTGATGATCGATTCTTGAATCGCTGGATTAATTCGCGTTTCTGTTGGTTCCGCATTCGTGAAGTCGTTGGTTGTCACGTCGGGATCGTTCCCCCATTGCAACCCAATGGGAACCAAATTCTCCCACGGATTCGCCTTTTTGAGTTGTCCGTTGTATTGATACGTGCCAAAGAGCCAGCCCGTTGGACTCCGATTGTCCTTGACCATGAAATCCATTTGAATCAAGTGAACATCGCGAATCGATCGGTCGTCGGATCCAAAATCATGCGTGATATACGCTTCCCAGGTAATCGGATTGGCCATCGACGGGACTTGTTCTGGTGGAATGGTTGCGAAGAGCAGTTTGAAAACAACGCTACCATTGGCGAAACCATGCGATTTTTCGATTTCACTTATATCCGGTGCCTCCGAATTCTTCCACACACGACCGATCAAGTGGGCCCCGAAGTCGTTGTAAAAGGCCACGGCGTAGGTTTGGCCAATGGACTGCTGCGAGGATGCTAGTTGTCTCGGAAAAATCGGGGCTTCTTTCGTTAGACCTCGAAGTCCTTCTCGTCCCAAACGTCCCCAGTGTAGCCAAGGCATGTGGTACCATCTGCGAACCGTGTTCTCTTCAACGCGCCAGTCCTTTTCGATGTTTCCTTCGAAGCAATAGTCGCGAATCGCAAGTGTGTATTCACGCCAATGCGTTTTGTAGTACTCTTGAAAGGCCTCCCTGCTCAATTCCGGCTTGAAAAACGATGGAAGCTTGTCCGGAAGCGTCTTAGGGTAGGTCTGGCTCAGTTTAAAAAGGGTTCTCGGTATCGTGGTTGAATTGATATAGCCAAAATCAGGATAATCCCAACACGCTGCCTCCATGCTAGGCGCTTGGCCCCACGACGGACTGACTAGTAACGCAAGTACAAAAAGAAGCCAAGCGAAACGCATAATCTGCTGCTCCGATTTCATTTCAAAAATAATTTGTAAGAAGCCTTTGATTGAAGAATTTAATTGAGCGGCTGATTCCACGGCGGTAATTTCGCACGACACAATCTGTTATAGTTCGCATCGGAGCGCCGAACAAGTATTCGGCGAGTTGTTCGTCTAAAACGCCGGACGCAATACTAC
>JANPLJ010000366.1:0-5969 GCA_031426475.1 Pirellulaceae bacterium
TGGCTTCCTTGGCTTCCTTGCAAGGCTGGGCCTTAACTGTCCAACGCTGATACCTAATCAGCAGAATCTTTGTCAAGCCCGCTTAGGAAATTCCAAAAAGCTTGCCAAAACCGATGCTTTGACGTTGTGGGAGCGGAACGGCGCGAGTTGACCGTCCCAACGAGGCGGTGGATTTGTTGAAAACGTGGCCGAGTCGCTCTGCGACTCGGCATCATTGCTTGATGAATTAGGTCCATTTTCACGAGTTTCGACGAGTCGCAGAGCGACTCGTCCACAGGAATTCGCAGCCTCCAAGGGCTACTTTCGCCCGCCCCAAAGCGGCTCAATCATCTCTGTATCGAGCTTCTCCCATTCGGAAGAAAGTTCTTCTCGTTTGGCAACGTGAGACGAAGCCAAATCGTTTTTCTCATCGATATCATCACTTAACCTGTAAAGCTGCCAAGGTGCTTTGGCATCTCGCGGACGATACAGTTTCCAGTCCCCCTTTCGGAAAGCGGCCTGCTGCCCGACTCGCCAATAAAGTCGTTCGTGGATAGCAATCGAACTGGGAATCGAAAGGAAAGGCATCAAATCGACGCCATCGAGTTTGGCGGTGGCCGTCGCTTTCGCAAGCTTGATACTCGTGGCCGCGATGTCCAGCGACGACACAATGCGATCATCGGTGTGCCCGGCCGGTAGATGGTTGGGCCATCGCATCAAAAATGGTACTCGAATCCCGCCTTCAAGAAGCGTCCCTTTCTCTCCTCGCAATGGACGATTGCTCGACGTCAATTCGCGAGTCGGCCCGCCGTTGTCGCTCAGGAAGAAAACCAAAGTCCGGTCGTCCAGGCCGGCGTTTTGAAGCTTGGCCATGACTCGTCCAATACCGTCGTCGAGATGAGCTAGCATCGCAGCGAAGATTCTACGATGGATATCTTCGATACGAGTGAATCTCGTCATGTATCGATCCGCGGCTTGCATTGGACTGTGGACGGCATTGTAGGCCAGGCACATCATAAACGGCTGATCACGATGCCGTTCGATGAAAGCTTCCGCTTCTTCCGTGAATAGATCGGTCAAGTTCGCATTCGTTTCTATCGGTTGGCTACTTCGCACGACGGGATTATCGGCGTCGTAGTCTGGTTCAAAGCTTCCAAGGTGCGTGCTCCATACGACACGCTGATCCCGCGATTCCCAGCGTCCAGACGAGCCATCGGGAAGCGTTTGACGACGCAACCAAGTCACATGATCCGACCATGGAGTTGGAACAAAGTAATGGCCTTCGTGGAGGAATCCAACGAACTCGTCAAAGCCTCGGCGCTGCGGATGAAACTTGGCCGTTCCACCAAGATGCCATTTCCCAATCAAAGAAGTTGCGTAACCGGATTCACGTAAGCTATCGGCGATCGTTTTCTCGTGAATGGGGAGACCGATCGACGGATCTGCATTTTGAGCACCGATCGGATTAAACTCGAATCCAAACCGCGTTTGATACTTGCCGGTGAGTAGCGCTGCCCGCGAAGCGGCACAAAAAGGCGCGGTGACATAACCGTTCGTGAAACGTACTCCACTACCAGCCATCGCATCTAAGTGGGGCGTCGGAACGTCACCTCCATACGAACCTAGTTCGCCATACCCCAGATCATCGGCGACGATCACGATGATATTCGGCCGCGCGACGATCCGGTCGGAACCATTCGAGGATGACCCAAGAAATAGTATGAGGAACGACGAAAATATTCGATGAAGCTTCAACTGTTTACTCCACTTTCAGCTCGTCACACAAAAAAACTCTGTCGCGGTCTGAACGTTCTAGGACCCTAAACCTTGCGGCGATGGGGACAAACCCAACGCCGTGGAGGTATTCTCCATTTGATTTTCAACGGTTCTGTCGTAGCCACGTTCGTTAGAACGTGGACGGAAGTCAGTACAAAATGGGAAATGTTTTGGAATCGCAAGTTGATCGCCTCGAACGCGATATCGATGCACTAAAGCACCCTAAGGTTCAGATCGTTCCTTTGAAGTAACAGTCTTTTGAGTAAGAGCATCGCGATTCAGGAACCGAAGCTGGCGTTCTAGGACTTCGATGATCGGAGCGGCATAGCCAGCTTCACGAGCAGCACGCAGTGGGTTGCTGAAGATAGCGTCGATCTCCATCGGTCGACTGGCCAAAAAATCAAGTCGCATACTGCTGTCGTAGGGGACCATTTTATCGGTGTGGTCCATCAGATTCGCAATGTGCTCTTCTGGTATCGCAGATCCACACGCGGAAGCTGCGCGCAAGACATCACGCATCGTGGCTTCGCACAAGGCACGGCTTGCAGGATTGTTCATCAAAGCGTCCGTCGACGCGTTCAAGATTACCGACAGCCCGTTGAATGGGATATTCCACATCAGTTTCTTCCAGCGCGCTTGCTGGAGGGAATCTGTCGCCTCGATCGGTACGCCCGCTCGTCTGAAATCATCAACGATTTCGTCGATCACGGTGTTGGGTACTGCGGGCGAGCATCCGTCTTGACCTAGGTAGCTACCAATCAAAATATTTCCGTAGTCGAGATGGCGAATGTGGCCGGGACCGACTTTATTGCTGCACAAAAAACAACAACCTCCCAGTACCCGCCCCTTTCCAACGACCGCTTCCGTCGCAACTTCTACATGCAGGCCGTTTTGCAAAACAATCGCATAGGAATTGCGACCAAGCAACGGCGGCAGAAGCGATGCTAGCGAAGCGTTCTGCGTGGATTTTAGAGCGATGATGACATAGTCGCATGGCGGCATTTCGGTCGTCGACGCATATGCCTTGGCATTCGGAATGTGAAAATCACCATTTGTCGAATCGACCCGAAGCCCATGCTGTCGAACGTGCTCGGCGTCTGATCGCATAAGAAAATGAACATCGCATCCAGCTTTTGCTAAGAGACCGCCGTAGTAACCTCCTAGTGCGCCTGTTCCAACAATGGCGTAGCTTTTCATAGTGCGTATTCGAGTGTTGCTTGCACCTGTTCAGTGAACAAGGTCAGTGACGAATTCAGATCCAGTTTCTTGACAAAGTACGCAACCGAAGGTGTTGCTAACGATGACGATTGTATCGAACTTCGTCCCAATAACCCACTGGCCAGAGAATCCGCGGAATGCGTGCTTGGCAATTCAAAATTGGATGGCATCAGGCTAGCCAAAAAACTCCCGACTCCGACCAGAGATGCTCCGGCAAGAATGGCGTGCCCGGCCTGGAAACCATCGGTCCAGGGATGATCGATGACAATCGCGATCGGCTTTTTGCCAGATCGATCGAGCAATTCCTTCATGAGTCGCGTCAGTTCGATCGGGTCGCAATCAAAGTAAGCTCGTGCCTGATGTCGGCTACCGAGACAACAAAAAGGCGATCGAATCGTTACAAAGTCGATATCGATTTCGGAAAGCCATCGCCAGCAGGCGAGCCCCGCTTCGGAAATATCACCAATCGGAATCGCGACTCCTACCGGTACTCGGTAGTTCGACAAACAACGGATGAGCTCCATCTTCTTCGCCAGGCGAAGCAAATCGGGCGCATCAACCGGCCAGTCGACACGGAGTGATCGTAGACTCGTGTGCACGCTGGAATCCGTATCACTTCTCGACCAATCGCCGAGCTGAAGTTCGATTGCATCCGCAGACAAAATGGATTCAACGCTCGGCATCGAATGGCCACCGATCGGTGCGATCATCACGGGCATTTCACGCAAGGGTACGGAGGCAAGGTTCTCCACGGTCGCTAATAGTGCACCTCCAACATGGTGAATACACGATGCAAGTTTGACATACACTTCGTTCGATAGATGATTTAATTCGAGCGCATCGCAAATCGCATCGTCCCGAAGGAGCACTGGAGTTTTCAAGTGAAAGCTCGCCATCAAAGTGTTCGGGGCTATATTCCTAATGGCGAACGATTTTTTTCCGAGTTCCGTCTTTGCCACGTTCCAACTTGCGTCGATCGAGTCGAGCTTTGGCGCAAAAGTAGGCGCTGAGTGGGTGAGCGGTTTGTGTTCGTTCATGAGCCAACAGCTTTCAATACGCGGAAATCCTTGGCGTCTCCAGTCAGACCCGCTTTGAGAAGAAGCAACCCGATTCGCAGTCGGTCGGACTCTCGAAGACGCGACGCTTCGATATGCGACGTTATCGATTCGACTTCGCCCCGTATATAAATCGTACCGCCCGTCATGCGATGTCCAAGCATCGCACCCGCCGCTCCGAAAACAAGCAGTGCTCCGTCGGTCATGGCAAACGCGCCTTGAGCACCGATCGAGCCCTTGACGACAATATCTCCGCCACACATCCCGGTTGCTGTTCGACGACCGGTGTTTCCGTAGACGGCGATAAACCCTCCACGATTAAAAGCGCCGGTCGCGTCGCCGGTGTCACCATGGACAACGATCGACCCCGACTCCATCGACTCGCCTAAGCCGCAACCAGCCCTGCCATGAACCTCCATTTCGGCGTTGGATATACTACACAGGCAATAGTCGCCGAGGTTACCTTTCATCGAAACGCGGCAGTTAACATTGAAGCCTGCCGCCAGCAAGTCCGGAGCCGAGCAGTTCTCTATCTCGATGGTGCTGATCGAAGCCTGTAGCGTACTCAGCGTGTCATTGATTTGACGCGCGCTCAAAGTGCGAGCATCTAGTGAAAGCGATTCGGGTGTATTCATTCGAGGGCTAATTACGTCCAATTGTCTCGCGAGGATGAAGCAACTGAAAAAACGAGATTTGCGGATTTGGGAATGTGTCGTTCAAAATGAGGGTATTCGTATCGATCAACGCGGTTTGGCTAGCGAAGACAGGCTTCGCATATTGCAAGTGAGACCATTCGATTATATTCGCGATTGTCGAAAAATGCCCCCTTGGAGCCGAGATCGTCGCTTTGGAGTTCAAAAGAGTCATTCGACTGCATTGGCTTACCATGATGAAGCGTATACAAATAGAGTGTTCCTTTTTCGAGTCCTCATTGAGTAAACATTTGTATGTTCCGATCATGGCGGCTGGGCCGTCTGTTTAATATCGAAACCTCGATTCATTGGAGTTTCTGGCTTCTTATTATTTGGGTGCTTTTGAGCGCTAGTTCTGCCGGTGGTCTCGCACAAGGACTGGCGGCCGTCGAATTTTTGCTCGCTGTCTTTCTTTGCGTGTATCTTCATGAGCTAGGGCATGCATTTGCGGCAAAGCACTACGGAATCCGAACGTTGGATATCACCATGTTGCCGATCGGTGGCTTGGCGCGATTGGAACGCATGCCTGAAAAAGCAGTGCAGGAGTTGTGGATTTCGCTGGCAGGTCCGGCGGTTAATGTCGTGATTGCAGTAGCGCTTGGAATAGGTCTATTTCTTCGAGGCGAGCTGGCTCATCTGCGAGGCATGGACGTCCTTCGACAGAATTTTTTGGAACAATTGGTGGTCGTCAATTTGGGCTTAGCGATTTTTAATATGTTCCCTGCGCTGCCAATGGACGGAGGTCGTGTGCTCCGCAGTCTCCTCCAGCTACGATTGTCGCGGCTCCGCGCAACGGAAATTGCCGCCAAGATAAGTCGGTACTTGGCTTTCTTCTTAATCGCGATTGGACTCTTCAAAGGTGCCTTTACGCTTTGCTTGATCGGAATCTTTGTCCTGATCTCGGGATTTCAGGAGCTGATGATGGTTCGATTGCAAGCTTGGCAAGAAAAAGGGGGATTTGCTAGCGGAAAAGAAGGACCAATGCCCGGAAATGGTGGTGTTTGGTTTCAGTCGAATTTTGAGTTTCGGACGCCGAACTCACACGGCGGATACGATTCGGCTTCGAGCCGACCGACGAATTCCGAAAGCGGTGTTTTGGATGCCGATGATGTGAAGCGTATTGAGTGATTGTTGTTAGTTGACACCTGACACCCGACGACAAAAGGTCGTCGTTTGGTAACGAAGTCCCAACGGGACGGCCCTATGTCAGCCCAGGGTGGAGTGACGCCGCGAAGCGGCGAAGCGCAAC
>JANPLJ010000367.1:0-1007 GCA_031426475.1 Pirellulaceae bacterium
ATAACCCAGCAGTCGCCAGTTCGAATCAGAACCGCTCAACTTGTTTTGGTCGTAGCAAACAAACGCTACCCCAAGGTTATAGAAAAAGCTGGCATCCCCGGACGCCAGCTTTTTTCGTTTCAACGCCAAGCGTCGCAATCAGTTACGGCGATCTCGCAACGCTCGATGTCTCTCGCGATCTCGCAACAGAGACTTTTGCCAATTGCGCTTTGGGCAGCGAAAAACCCGATCTCACCCCAAAATCTCTCCGATCTCCGAGTCTCTCTTCATCTGGGTTAACGACGGTTGGCTTCCCTCCAGCAAATGACTAACGATTGCGTACTGAAACGGTAAGTAAGGATTCTGATACATCCAACCGAGAGTCCCGAATCCCAGTTTTCTCCACGCAAAGTGCCCCATGGCTTGCAACGATTGTGGACATAGACTTGCGGAAGAAAGCCGAAGAAACTTCGTTCCTATGTTTTGTCGACGCTCAAGGCCGCTACGCCGACTTCCACTCCTTACGCAAGACTTTCATTACTGATCTATCGAAGTCCGGTGTCTCACCGAAGATGGCACAAAGTCTCGCTCGTCATTCCGACATCAATCTAACGATGAACGTCTACACCGATGTTGTGCTGGAGGATCAGGCGATCGCCATTGAATTGCTTCCAGAGCTACCGACTATTTTGCCAGCCCCTTCGCCGACCAACTCCATTGGCATCGTTCAGCATCTTGCCAAAATGCGTGAGCGTGCAACGCGGAAGGCCGCGAAGAAAAGCGAATTGGAGAGGGATCGGTCGGATTCACGACGATCAACTCGGCAATTCAATAACAAATCCGCGGGCCAAACCGTCGTTCGAGTTTTTTGACCATGCGCTCCTGGGCGACAGAATGTGGCGAGTACTCGCGCATGTTTGTCCGGAATATCCTGAAAAACTGCAGCGCCTGGAGTTTATACGAATTAAGATCGCTAGCCTGAAGGTTTCCCCGGAACCGTGGCATAACAGCCCGATGCAAATCTAAAC
>JANPLJ010000368.1:0-1922 GCA_031426475.1 Pirellulaceae bacterium
ATGGAGTGCCCGACAGTTGGTGGGAACGTCAATTGCCTGGGGTGCTTTGAGGTCATTCGTCGGCCACGCCGATGAGCTATTCATCCGTAACACAGCCTTCGCTGGCGCTCTTGACGTTTTTGATGTATTTGTAGAGCGTACCGCGGGTTGCTTTGAGCGGTGGTGCCTTCCAGGCGGCACGGCGTTTGGCGAGTTCGCTATCGCTGACGTCCATGCTCAAGAGATTTTCATCGGCGTCGAGTGTCACGATGTCGCCGTTTTGAATCAACGCGATCGGGCCGCCTTCTTGGGCTTCGGGCGTCACGTGTCCAACGATGAATCCGTGCGATCCGCCCGAGAAGCGACCGTCGGTAAGCAACGCAACATCGGCGCCGAGTCCCGCGCCCATGATTGCCGAGGTTGGTGTGAGCATTTCAGGCATTCCGGGGCCGCCTTTCGGGCCCTCGTAGCGAATGATGATCACGGAACTTTTCGTGATCTTGCCATCTTCCAACGCCTTGAGCATCGCCTCTTCGCCATCGAAACACAAAGCTGGCCCCGAGAACTTGGTTCCTTCTTTACCGGTGATCTTGGCAACAGATCCATCGGGTGCCAAGTTGCCTCGAAGGATTTGGATGTGTCCAGTTTTTTTGATCGGATCCGATAGCGGCTGGACGATCTTCTGACCTGGCTTCAGATCCGGCAAGTCCTGGAGATTTTCAGCCAACGTCTTGCCAGTGCAAGTCATACACGAGCCATCGATAAATCCCTCTCGTAGCAAGAATTTTAATACGGCTGGCGTGCCACCGATCGAGTGCAAGTCTTCTTGGACAAATTTTCCGCTTGGCTTGAGATCGGCGAGAAAGGGAACTCGATCGCTCACTCGTTGGAAATCGTCGATCGTTAAGTCGACGTTGACGCTTCGCGCCATGGCGATCAAATGGAGAACGGCGTTGGTACTGCCTCCGAGCGCGATGACCGAGACCATGGCGTTTTCAAACGCCGCGCGTGTCATGATATCGCGAGGCTTGAGGTCGATTTCCATGAGATGACGAATCGCTTGTGCGGCGCGGCGGCATTCGTCCTTCTTGGCCGGATCTTCGGCGGGAATCGAAGACGAATAAGGGAGCGACATGCCGAGAGCTTCAATCGCAGACGCCATCGTGTTGGCAGTGTACATGCCACCGCAAGCTCCAGCACCGGGACAAGATCGCTTGACGATCTCCGCGCGGGTTTCTTCGTCGATCTGTCCAGCGATGTATTGGCCGTAACACTGGAATGCCGATACGATGTCAAGCGAAGTCCCATTCCATTTTCCGGCGCGAATCGTTCCACCGTAGATCATCAAGGCTGGTCGATTCAAGCGTCCCATCGCCATCAGGCAGCCCGGCATATTTTTGTCACAACCAGGAAGCGTGATCAACGCGTCGTACCACTGGGCTCCCATGATCGTCTCGATGGAATCTGCGATCAGATCGCGAGACTGCAACGAGTACGACATCCCCTCGGTGCCCATCGAGATTCCATCGCTGACGCCGATGGTATTGAATCGCATTCCCACCAGATCCGCTTCGACGACAGCCTTTTTGACTTCCGCCGCCAAGTCCAACAGGTGCATATTGCACGTGTTCCCTTCGTACCAAACGCTTCCGATTCCGACCTGACCCTTGTTCATATCCTCGGCAGTCATGCCCGTTCCATAGAGCATCGCTTGCGAAGCGCCTTGGCTTTTGGGTTGTGTAATGCGTGAACTGTATTTGTTGAGTGATGGTGACATAGTTCAATTTTAGTAGAGATCGTTTGGTGGCGGACTGACAGAGTTTAAATCCCGCTTTAGTAAAGAGAAAGCCCCTGCGTTTGTCACATATGAATTCGTCGCTTCGGGGACTCGTCGCTTACGCTTCCGGCTCTTGATTCGCTGCGTCGCAACAAGAGCCGGAAGC
>JANPLJ010000369.1:0-3320 GCA_031426475.1 Pirellulaceae bacterium
CCGTTTTAAGCAACTTAGCCAATTCGGCGGTTCGGTCATCAAGGAACTTATTGCGTAAGATCCCAATGCATAAAGTGCGGCGAATCGACCTGCGCAGTGGACCTTGAATCGTTGTCGGCAGTTCGTGCGAGAAGCTCTTGATTGCGTGTTTTGTACTGCAATACGATCGGCAATTGGGTTTCTTCGGGAATCAACAACAAACGCCAGTCTTTCAACTTTTGACCAATCGATACCCGCGAGGTCAAGACAGCAAAAGGTAACGTTACGACCCATCCCAATGAAATCGGCAGAAACCAGTACAGGCTTGCAACTCCCAATGCAAAGATTGCAATGCTAACAGTTGAGCCGAGGACCGACAGAAGTCCAAAATGCTTCCAAGCTGTTAACCACACCAACTGGCTATCATCGCGATTCTGACGATTCCATGAAATCTTTCGTCCGCAGAGTGTGTTCACCACAAATCGAGTATGAAAAACCATCATCGCGGGCGCCATCAAGCAGCTCATCAATGACTCGAACAGAACTCCTACCATCAATCGAAACGCACCGCCCTGCTTTTTTCGACGATCTCGATCCGAAATGGTTTCAATCCATCCCCAAAGCTTCGGCAGCAAGAGCATAGCCATGGTCATTCCAAAGACAAGAGCGACAGCATGATTGATATACCAATTCCCAGTCTTCGTCGTTTCAGTCTCCACGGACCCAACAAGGTTCCATAGGGATAGGACCATGAACACCAGCCACAAGGGTGAAGCGGCGTACGAAAGCACTCCCATCGCCATGTGGAATCGACTGGTCGGATGAAAACCTTCGGACAAGACGAGGCGTCCGTGCTGAAGGTTTCCTTGGCACCAACGTTGATCACGTATTGCAAAATCAAGCAGATTCGTCGGACATTCCTCGTAGCTGCCACCGAGGTCGCTAGCAAGTTCAACTCCCCAGTTCGCTCGCAACATTAAAGCCGCTTCGACGAAATCATGGCTGAGGATCTCGCCGCCAAGAGGTGCCTTACCCGGGAGAATTGGCAATCCACAATGTTGCATGAAGGGAGCCACGCGAATAATAGCGTTGTGCCCCCAGTAGTTACTCTCGGCTCCCGCCCATGCATCGAGCCCCTCGGTGAACGTCGGACCGTAAACGCTGGCAGCGAATTGCTGTAGCCTCGCGAACAACGACCCGCGATTGATTGGAACCGGCGGAACTTGCAACATACCCAGGTTCGGCTTCGCTTCCATCCTAGCCACCATCGCATGCAGCGTGCCAGCCTCCATCAAACTGTCGGCATCCAAAACGATCATGTACTCGTACAACGAACCCCAACGCGCACAGAAATCCTCTAAGTTCCCCGACTTGCGACCAATGTTCTCAGCACGCCGCCGGTAAAAAATGGGAAGTGTTTCGTTGTTCGATTCGATCGATGCTTCCCATAGTCGTTCCTCTTCTTTCGCAATCGATGGATCCGTCGTGTCGCTTAAGACAAAGAATTCAAATTGCGTCGATGCCTTCAACTCAAGCAGCGTTTGTCGCATCGCCATGATGCCAGCAAGGACATCCGTCGGCGATTCATTGTAAACAGGCACAAGGATGGCGGTCTTGACTCCCGCACGTGTTCGTTCGAAAGTTCCTTGCAGATCCTCGTTGAAAGCCGTCGATGGTTTGGCCAACAATCTTCGCGCTAATCCAAAGCTCGCCATCCAAAAACTGAAGGCAACCAAGCCGAACAGCAATGCGAATAGTGGGATTGCTGCAACCGCTTGCCAACTCCATCTCGTGGCCTCAAACGACAAGCAAACCCAAAACGTTGCCAACGTCGTGTGAGCAAGTGTCAACACTGCGAGCGACAATCGCGTCCTCGAAATCGACTTTGCTCGATCTGCAGACGCAGCGGCGGCGCTTTTAATCACGTTCGTAACCTAGGGAATAGCGAGAGCGACGAACCAAGTCGGTGAAAACTTGCGTCAGAATCGACCAAACAGACCAACGAAAAGGCCCGATCAATAGCGGTGTCGGTTGGCGCCGCATTGGGAGCGGCGCTTCGGGCGGCACCATCAAGTGTCGGCGCACTTGATCTTTCGAACAAGCGTCGACGGAACTCGGTAACGCGAAATCGACTTTAGAAACGTTTTTACTAAACGATTCCATTTGAGAGGTCATCATGGTTTTTGCCGCCAAGGTGGTAAAGCGACGAGTGGTGGTTGAATGGGACATAAATAACTCCAAGTCTCCGAAAGCGAACGACCGCTTTGGACTAGCTGAACACTTAACTCAAAAGGATCGGCCTCGGTTGTGGGGCGAACAATCAGCACGACTGTCCACGAACCATCTTTGTTTCGCGTTGCCTTCGATTGCTCGATATTACATCGAACTCCCGAACCGTTGACTTCCACAGTCGACGGATCGACGATTTCTTGAGTAAGAGCACTAGAAGCAAAATCTAGGCCAATTTCAAAAGCTTGTTGATTTTCAACTGGCCGACGGACTCGATGCGCTACAAGCTTCAACAATGCGTGATGCGTCGGATCGCCCGATGCGAACGTGATACGATAACTGAGCGGAAGTGATTTCAACGGTTCGATCGGCTTGCTCGGCGACCACCATACAGCCATGTTATCGATCCCTTCATGCTCCGCGGGCAATTCGAGCAAGTGAATCGCGCCTTGCCCCCAGTCTGTCGTCGGCTCAACCCATACACTGGGGCGAAGGTGATACTTGGCTTCGTTGTCTTTGTAGTGGTCAGGTTGAGTATCGCGCTGGGCTAGCCCGAACCCCATCAATCTAGCCTGCGGGAGCTGGACGATCGACGGATAGTTTTGCCGCATCAAGGATCGGCAAGTCCAACGATCGTTCTTGTCTTCGGAACCAGTACAAATAAGGAGAGCATCGGAATCATGAACCTCTGGACGCGAGTCTTCATCAGGACCATCCAGTCCGTCGCCCCACATCCACATACTGGTTAACGGAGCGATCCCGATGCGTTCGACCGAGTGTCTCAAAACGACTGATGCATCGACAGTCAAAATCGATCGATCTAAACCCGGTTGGAATTGAAACTGATAAGCGCCGACGACGCTTGGCGAATCCATCAATGCGAGTGAACGGACCGTAGTTGCACCTGCAAGGGGCTTTTCCACCCAAAAGCTTCGGAAGATAGGGAACTCTTCGGGCTTGTTCAAACCTATGTCGACCGCTAGCCCTCTCGCAGACGCTCCATAAACTCCCGATGCCGTTCGACCTCGGAAATAACTTGCCCCCAAGAACGTAAGCATCTCTTGCCAATCGGCTTGGCCGGGAAATTTTCCGACGACTCGAAAACCCGCGAA
>JANPLJ010000370.1:0-2576 GCA_031426475.1 Pirellulaceae bacterium
GGAGGAAGCGCATTAAACATCGCCTTTCGAGCTGCGTCCGAATTCTGACGAATTCGGCTATGTTGCCATGGCGGAGTCGATGAAGTTCGTTGAATACCCTAAGTCGTTTAACATTTGACGGCATGTGATTCGCGACGATTCGTAGATTACGGGAAGTCCACTTCCAGGGTGCGTACCGCCGCCTACGAGATGGACGCCATCGAGTTCTTCGAATCGATTGTGAGGGCGAAGATGAAGCATTTGTCCCAAATTGTGAGCGAGATTAAAAGTTGCGCCGCGATACACGGAGTACTCATCACGCCAGTCGGCAGGCGTAATCATCTTCTCGAAACGAATTCTTGACCGGATATCCTTCAAACCAAGCTCCTCCAACCGTCGCAAGGTAACTTCCCGATAGGAAGCACATTGCGCTTGGTCCCACGGTGTATGCTTGGAAAGATGAGGCACGGGTACGAGCACGTAGAGGGCGCTTTTTCCAGCCGGGGCAAGTGACGGGTCGATAATACAAGGATTGTGAATATAGACCGAAGGTTCCATCGGAAGCGTTTTTTCGTCTTCAATCTGTCGAAGATTTCCGGCGTAGTCGCGAGCGATATGAATGGTATGGTGAGCAAGTTCCTCGTAGCGTCCTTCAATCCCGAGGTAGAGCATGAAGGTGCTGCATGAAAAACGCTTTTTCGCAAGCTTGGCATCCGACCATCGCTTGCGGAGTTCGTTTGGTACCAAACGCTGCATGGCGTTGGAAAAGTCGGCGTTGATCACGATCGCATCAGAATCATATCTCGCTTGAGCGGTACGAACTCCAACGACGCGACGTCCTCGAAATTCGAGCTGTTCGACTGGTTCGCCAAGTCGAATATCTGCTCCGAGTTCGCGGGCTATTTCCGCCATCTTTTCATTAACGCGCGAGCAACCACCGTACGGATGAAAAACCCCATGTTCGTATTCCAGGAAAGAAAGAATCGAAAAAAGGCTTGGACACTTGAAGGGCGACATCCCGAGATACTTCGCTTGAAACGAAAACGCCAGAACCAGGCGAGGGTCCTTGAAGTAGCTTTCAAGCTCCTGTCCTAATGACTTCCAGGGCTTCAAGTGTGATGCAGCTCGGATCAGCGACGGGCGAAGCAGATCGAGGATACTATTAAAAGGAGATTCCAGAATCGGGCGGAATTTATCTAGCTTGACACGATTGTGATCCATGTACCGCTGCACTGCGCCAGCATCGATGGGCGAGAGGGCCGTAACCTGTTGCTCCATTCTTTCTATATTTGGCGTACAATCGAGTTGACCGCCCGCTCCGAACGTAATGCGATATTGGGGGTCCAGGCGATGCATCGGAACGTCCTGGAACAGATCGCGTCCCACCGACGCAAAAATTTCGCTAAGTACCCTGGGGTAAAGAAAAAAAGTAGGTCCGGTATCAAATCGAAAACCTTCAGCTTCAATCGCCGAAGAACGGCCACCGACGCGATCCATCGATTCCAAGACGGTGACGTCGACGCCAGCCTTCGCAAGCTGCATTGACACAGCGAGACCACCTGGCCCCGCACCAATCACGATCACTTTTTTCGAAGCCATATTCTTCCATTGTCGACTTAGAGGATTTCAGTTGGATTCTTTTAGGCGATTCTCTCGTTTGAGTCCATCGATGTGGCGCACGCTACAAGCCATTTTGTACCCCAGAACTCAAATCATTTTGCTCTTGTGCCAGTTTGGTGGGTTGCCAAACGTCACACCGGCACGCCAACCAAGGCAAGCTTGCGGGAGTCGAAAGGCAAAAATGCGGGGATAAAATCGCTGGAAGCCTGTGCCACTAGCCCTTGCCAAGTACGACTTTATAGCGCCTTGGCAAGGGATTTGGGCTCCCGCAACGCGTCAAATCCGAATAGGCTATGGTGATGGTTCTCCCACGCGTAGCAATTGTTGGTCGTCCAAACGTCGGTAAAAGCAGCATTTTCAATTGGCTGGATGGTCGCCGCTTGGCCATTGTTGACGATATGCCAGGCGTTACGCGCGACCGAATGATGACGCTGATGGAGTACCGAAACACCCATTTTGAGCTTATCGACACGGGCGGAATGGGGCATATTGATCCCGACAATTTGACGAAAGACGTCGAAGCACAGATTGAAGCCGCGATCGATGAAGCCGATGTCTTGCTGTTTGTCGTTGATAACCGAGCCGGCCTGGCACCACTGGATGAGGAAGTTGCGATCCGACTTCGCAAGGTCGATAAACCAATTGTTCTGGTCGCGAACAAATGCGATCATCCGACTCAGGATGCGAACGCCGAAGAATTTCAGCGACTCGGGCGAGGTTGGATTGTCCGAGTCAGCACGCTCCAAAATCGAAATCGAGAGGAACTTCTCGATCTCATTCTCCAGCGCTTGCCTGAGAAGAATGAGTCCCCTGAGGACGTTGCCCCGGCAGACATGAAGGTTGCGATTGTTGGTCGCCGCAATACGGGCAAGAGCACCTTCGTCAACACGCTTGCCAATGCACAGCGAATGATCGTTAGCGAGGTACCGGGAACCACGCGAGACAGTGTAGACGTCCATTTTGAACTCGACGGTCAA
>JANPLJ010000371.1:0-7952 GCA_031426475.1 Pirellulaceae bacterium
CCAAGAACCAACGTTCAGATGCACGTATCAACTCACCCAATCGAGCATCGCTGGCACCCGGTGAAGCCACTGACAAAGCGAAATCAGGAGCGGATTCGTGCTTCTGATTCAATGATATCGCGTAGCCCGCTTGGCTGATCAAGACATTTGAAAGCCCAAGGTCAAAAAAAACCAGAATGCCAACGATGGCCCCCAGGCTATAGTAAACGCCAGTTTCCGAAGCGGAAAGAAAAGTCAATATCAACGAAATCGTAATCGGCCCGGATATCGCTTGCCAAACACGAGCCGCTAAAGCATAAAATAGCGGTCGATCGATTAGAAGTGTTTGCTGGATTCGTCGTAGCATTGTTGGGCGAGTTGACAGCGTTTTCGAACGACGCAATTTTTCGATGATATCGGAAGGCTCATTGATTGGAAACGCACGATGGATTTGCAACGGAAGAATGGAACGAACTCGTACGGCTCGCGGTCGAACGAAGCTCCGACAACCAAGATTGGCTGAAGAAGGCAAATCTTTCGAAAGCGATGCTGGCCCACCAGCTTCGACTTCGCAGTCGTTCCTCAAAGAAATTCTCGGACCCAGATCGCTGGCTCTGGACAACAAAGTTGTTCGAGCAATCGAGCGACGAAAAAGTTTCCGCGTTAACCGCTGCGGCCTTTCCGTCAGACGTTCACGTGATCGACATCTGTTCGGGTGCTGGCTCAGATTCGATCGCGTTAGCTCGCCGCGGAACCGTGACAGCGATCGATAGATGCCCAATCGCTTGCGGATTGACTCGTGCAAATCTCGCAATGCATTTTCCCAATCAAGTGCGTTTGGAGTTGCCGAACGTCGTTTGCTCGAACGCAGAATCGGTAGAAATCCAGAAGGATACATGGATTCATATCGATCCAGATCGACGTACAGAATCCAAAAGAACGATTCAAGCGTGTCATTTTCAACCGGGATTGGAGTTTCTTTCGGAGGCGATCGAGAAATCGGCGGGAGGCTCGATTAAGTTGGCTCCGGCAACGAGGGTGATGGCGTCAAGTACGAACGGCATTGACGATCCAGCTACACAAGTCAACATCGATCTCGAAAGAATTGGTCGTCAGTTTATTGCGTGGGGCAGTTCCGTTCGTCAGCAGCGATGGTGGTGGAACGTCGGGGCGTATCCGGGTAGCACAATAACGATTTCCGTCCTGAATCGAGCAACGGAATGGTATCATTGGACGATTGCGAACAAGGATGTTGCCGAGTTTGATGAATGGTCGAATGTCATAGACGACAGGCAAGAGATTCGGGGTTACATCGGTGATGCAGACAGTTGCGTTCGAGCGGCAGGCGTTCAAGGGCTGCTCGCCGATAAGCTCGATGCTTCAATTATCGGAAACCCTGTCGGTTTTTTTCAAAAAGACCGGCTCGACCAAATCGCATCGCCGCTGGTCGATTGGTTTCAGGTCGATGCGACCATGGCATTCGATCGAAAGCGGCTTCGAGCGTACCTTCGCGAGAAAAACATCGGCGTTTTGGAAATCAAAGTGCGTAACGTTGAAATCACTCCGGAGTCGCTCCGCACGGAACTGAAGCTTCAAGGCTCAGAAGCGGCAACGCTACTAATAACTCGATGTGGGTTGAAGACTGTCGCAATCGTCGCTCGACGCAAATGTCTTGGCTGACAAAAAATGACCCAATGAAATGGTACTCGTGCTCGATAAGTCCGGGGAAGCGCACATCTTTGCAAGCTCAATCGCCTATAAAAAAACTTTGGGAGATCGAGGCTCCTGCCGAGAGGCATGTTCGAACTCTAGGCCGCCATCGCGAACGAAAGTCAGATTGAATATGCGCTTTCAACGTAGCTCCGCAGGAGCGTCGCACTCCCGTTTGATTTGTTAGCAAATCAAAAAGATGTTTACCGGGTTGGCAGAGCCTTCAAGACAGTTCGCTGCCAGGCAGACTCAAGAAGGAGCCTGGGAACGAGCGTACGAGTTTGGTTACACTGGCGATCAGCCACAAGTACCTTTATCTCTCAGCATTCGGCGCAGGATACTTCGCCGCGTTCTTTACCATTTTGAGTCGAAGCGCTTCATCGAGGTCGATTTCAAGGACGTTCGCCATTGCGAGAACATAGCTCAATACATCCGCAAGTTCTTCGGCGATCGGTGAGTCGGCTGGCGTCCGACCGGCCCGATCGAGCGACTCCTCAGGGGTAAGCCACTGAAAGTGTTCGCACAGTTCAGCGGCCTCGATCATGATGCAAGTCGAAAGATTTTTTGGCGTATGAAATACACGCCAATGACGTTGATCGACGAATTGCCTAACATGCGACTTAAGCTGTTCTACTGAGGTCGTCGCGTCAGCCACCGTGTCTGGATCCTTTCGAACCAACCGCTATGAAACGTTCGCTTCGGTTGAATCTCCAGAGAAGCTCGAGAATCGCGGAATGATTTTTTCTTGCTGACGAGCACATGCGATACACATCGTTGCGTAGGGAACCGCCTGCAGCCTTCCGAGTGGAATCGGCTTATCACAGGCATCGCAATCGCCATAACGACCGTCGCGCAACCTTTGGAGTGCCTCTTCTATGTGCCCAAGCTCGCGGCTCTCAACTTCCGCAAGTTGGCTGCTAATCTCGTCCTGCGTTGTTTCCATGGCGACATCGACAACATCTCCGCCGTCTCCTGCATATTGACGCAGCAGGCTAAGGTCACCGGCAAGCGCTTTTCGCAAAGCTTCGCGCCGGATCAGGAGGACTTCCCGTAGTTTGCTAAGAGCTTCTTTCCGTGACATGTTGTACGCACCTTGAGGACAATGAACTATTTGCAGTAAAATCCGCCTCTCAGGACACCCCTCTGCAGAGGACGGTTCGACTTGCTTCAGTACTATAGGGCGGTTTATTTCATCAAGTAGCTAAATTCTGAAGCCAAAATCGAAGAAATCATTCGATTCAAAAAAACAGAGGCCTTTCGTCCAGCATAAACCGAATATTCAGAAGGCTTTACGACGTGAGGCCCCGTTCGGTTCGCTTTCCGAAACGAGAATTATAGAAAGCGGATACGTCGCATAGACTGCGAAGACAGATAGGTAGCCGGAATTCGTAGAAGATTTCGATGACGCTTGAAAAACGTGTATCTAAGCCGATTCGACCGAAGTCCAAAGTCGGAAATCTTACGACTTTGGCAGCAAAGGGGATACCTCGGGCACTGAACTACCCAAAGCCCCAAGAAAACGTCAAACAATCCGAAAAGTTTCGCAATCTTAGGGCAAGCCAGCCGCACCAACCGGCCGATATGAAGAGGTGCGTTGCTAGATTTGGCGGCGGATTTTTTGTTGACGCCACCCTGGAGCGAGGAATGCGGTACTCGAATATGGAACCAACGGCTCTTTCGGATCGATCGAAAATAAAGTCCATAGCGTCGCCAACGACGGTTGGAATGTTAGAAACGGTAGACAATGACGGTCAGGCTACGAACCTATGGCGTCTCTCCCAACCACGTTGCACGATCGGATCAAGCGCCGAAAGCCTCATTTGTATTGATGATAGCAGCATGGCGGCAGTCCATGCTCTAATCGTTTTCGGGAAGAACCACACCTTGATTCGGGCAATGGGCGGCCAAGTTCGGATTGCCGGGCGGTCCGTTCGCGAATGGCTGATCGACGAGCCGACGATGATTCAATGCGGTGCGACGCGGTTCGTGGTATACCCAGCGGGACATCTTCGAACTGGAAATAGTGCTAGCCATCGTGTTTCCGCTGGAACGGTTGCGGACCAAGCGGCCCGATTGCAGTCGGTACATTCAAGTGAGACTAGGGTAGGAAATGAGCTTCCCTCCGAGACAGATAATCGTCCCACTTCGGACGAATCGGCAGTTCAAGGTCGGCTGCCCGAACCGCCACAAGACGCCGTAGTTGCACCTCCCGCTCCCGCATTCGTCATTGCTAAGCTTGATCCCAATGATGTCAAAACAGCACTGGAGCCGCTGCATCTCGCTGTTCAAGCAGCCAGCGATGGGATCATCGAGCTAACGCGGCGTGCCAACGAGTCGGCGGCACAGATCGTCGATTTTCCTCCGATCAACAGCAATCTCACCGAGATGACTCAGGCGATCGAGACGCTCGAAGATCGAGTCTCCACGATTTCGAATTACTGTGAAAACTTGCTTTCCAGTGTCTCTGAGTCGATCGAAGGACGGTTGAGCCGCTTCGACGAGTTGCTGTTAAAGCTTTCTGAGAGACCCGAGGCCACGATCCCCCAAGCTTCGACTGCATGGGAAACGCAAACGCCTGACCCGTACTCTTCTCAAGGCTTGAATGACTACGCAGAGTCATCGGAACCCACGTTCGCTCAGCCCCAACAGGAGGCGTACAACCTACCGAGTGATGACGAGGTTCCCGCTCAAGAGGAAGAACCGATTCAGAGCTGGCCTGCTGACAATACGACTTTCGAAGAGGCTCACGAAGATCACTTCTCGCATGACGAGTCGGTGTATCCAACCCAAGTTCCGAACGCATCATCGTACTTTTCCGACATTGCTGATTTGGCTTCGCCACCGATCCCGGTTGGGCAAGCTCATGACGAACACCAAGCGTATGCTTTCGATAATCAGGGTACATATCAAAGCGATTTGTCCGCTCACGCCTACTATTCGGACGCGACGCCTGATCTAACGAGTCCAGAGGTCACGGAGGATTCGTATTCTTCACACCTAGCGGAAGAAGAAGTTGAGAACGAAACCCAAAAGCCAGAATTGCCAGCGTGGTATACCGAGTCGGAGTCGGCCTCAAGCACAGATCAAGAGCCGAGCCCCCAGGTCGATGCGCCAGATTCGTCTTGGTCGACAGCCCAGCTGAACCCGATTTATGCTGAAGACTCGAACCAATGGCTAGCGGAATCGGAGGCACAGCCCTTTCGTCAAGAATTTGAACTAACACCGAGCGACTTGGAATCGGTTTCACCGACCGCTCACTACGAGGAGACGATCGTTGCCGAGGAGAGTTCGACTCAAGAATCGACGTTCGAAGCGTTCGCCGCAGTGGACTATGATGAACCCGTCATAACCGCGATAGAGAGTGAAACAGCGTCGGAGACCCTGTATGAAGAAGTCCAAGAGGAAGTCGTCGAGGAGGAAGAAGATGAGATTAGAGAGGAATCGATCGAAGACTACATGGCTCGTCTTTTACAACGTGTGAAAGGGACACCGGACTCCGCAGGGCCACCGACCAAGTCTACTTCGAATGCGACGAAATCTCGTGAGACAGTCACTTCTTCGATAACCAGAAGCGAGCCGACCAAGAGCGAGAGCCCCGTACTCTCCGGTTTCGATACTCCCATAATCGCTTCCGTTGACGTCAAGCCAGCTGAATTTGCACCTCGCCAAGCAGCACCCGAGAACGCAGCCAATCTTGCCGCATTGAGAAATCTTGCAAACGACACGGCTCGACAAGCGTTACACAACAGCAGTCGCAAGAAAAACGAATTGGTATTGATTGGGAAGGCTGCAATCGCGATTCTCGGCCTTGGTGGAGCGATACTCCTACTGGTCTTGAACGGATTTCGTGCTAATGTAGCAATGATTGGAATGATCGCTTCATTTGTCGTTTTCCTACTGTGGGGTTACGAAGCGGTTGTACAGTACAAATTGCTTAATGCCTCGAAAGTAAAAGAAGCGAGTGACAACGAAAACGCGTAAGATCGTTCGATTGGCTTTAGTTCAAATGTCTTGTTGTGATTCATGGCAAGCCAATGTTGACAAGGCCCTCGAGGCGGTGGAACGCGCTGCAAGACAAGGCGCACAAATTGTTTGCCTACAAGAGCTCTTTGCCGGCCTCTATCCGTGCCAATCCGAAGATCATTCTCGATTTGAGCTTGCCGAGTCGATACCGGGTCCGACTTCGGAACGGATGAGTCGAATTGCAAAACAACTTGGGATTGTACTGACCGGATCGATCTTTGAACGTCGAACGCATGGTCTTTACCACAATACGGCAGTCGTCTTCGATGTCGACGGAGCGATGACTGGGATGTATCGCAAGATGCATATTCCCGACGATCCACTCTACTACGAGAAATTCTACTTCGCGCCTGGCGATACAGGATTTACAGTTGCCAAAACGAAATTTGCGACGCTTGGAGTCGGCGTTTGCTGGGATCAATGGTATCCCGAAGCAGCCCGTCTATTCGCGTTGCGAGGAGCCGAGATACTGCTCTATCCAACGGCCATCGGGTGGATCCCAGAAGACAAGGCGGCGTACGGAACAAGCCAACATGTCGCGTGGGAAACGATGATGCGATCCCACGCGATCGCGAATGGTTTGTACGTAGGGGCGGCGAATCGCGTCGGTTTAGAAGCGGGGCTCGAATTCTGGGGGGCATCCTTCGTCTTCGATCCCTATGGGAATTTGCTTCATCGAGCGACTCATTCGGACGAAGAGATTGTCATGGTCGATTGTGACCTTGCGACGATCGATACCGCGCGAACGCATTGGCCATTCCTTCGCGACCGTCGAATCGACGCCTATCAAGGCCTGACGCAGCGATGGATTGATTCATGAACGAATTGCACTTGCATAATGGCCAGCCGCAAACTCCTGCCGGTACTAGTCGACCATTTCGCTGGGTTGCAGAGTGGCAGCCGCACGCAGCTACTTGGATCGCTTGGCCACACAATCTACACACTTGGCCCAATCGATTTGAAAACATCCCCGCGACGTTCGAGAGATTGATTCGAACACTGGCGGAAGTCGAAGAAGTCCATGTGCTTGGCGGCCCGAGCGACTCGACACAAATTGCCCGCGAGACGTTCGGCAACACGCCACGTGTTACGGTTCACGGGATAGAAACCAACGATTGCTGGATACGTGATTTTGGACCTACTTTTTTGCTCCATTCCAATGGATCGGAATTGGCCGCCGTCGACTGGGTCTACAATGCCTGGGGTGGAAAATATCCCCCGTACGATGAGGATGCGAAAAATGCGAATCGCATCTGTGATATCGTCGGATGCCAACGGTTTCCATCGCGATTAGTATGCGAAGGCGGTTCACTCGAAACCGACGGTGCTGGCACGCTCATGACGACAAGCCGATGCTTGCTTTCGATGAGTCGCAATCCGGATTGGTCACGATCGATGGTTGAGGACGAGCTTCGATTTCAACTCGGCATTCACAAAGTCCTGTGGGTTGACGGCGGCGAACTCGCGGGTGACGACACCGACAGCCACATTGACCAGCTCGTTCGATTTGTACGCCCAGGGCTCGTGACCGCGGCCGTCTCCTTTTCGTCCGACGATGAAAACGCTGCGAAGCTCGAAAAGCAGTATCACCATCTTCTAACCATGCGCGATGCACAAGACAAGCCACTCGAGATAGTTCGACTTTCGACGCCACCACCGCGATTCATTCAAGGCGAGCGGGTTCCTGAGAGTTATTGCAATTTTTACATCGCCAACGGCATCGTCGTTGTTCCTACTTTCGGATTCCGCGAGACCGACGAAGCGGCGTTGCAAACGCTGCGTGAACTCATGCCCGACCGAACGATCATTCCCATCGATGCGAACGACCTGATCTGGGGTCGCGGTGCCTTTCATTGCATTACGCAACAGCAACCCGCGATCTCGCTGCCGATTAGCGAATAGACCAGATCAGCACGAGTTCGACTGTCCCAAATCGAGCCCCGCTGTTGATTTTGTCGTACGACGAACTTCCTAGGACGACTGTCTCAAATCGACCCCTTCGGCCTCGTGCCGAAGCCCTGGCAGAAATAATCGAAAAAAGCGGTCTGCCAGTCGGAACCGTGCCTGCCCCACGAAATGTACTTCCAAGAACCGACTCGCTGCCAGTGCCGTTCCATAACGGCGCCGCTGTCTATGATATTGAAAGGAACGGAACCGCCAAGCTTCGTCCCGTTTTAAGCCAACAAGAGTTTCTCGACGCCTTGCAGAAGTTGGGGTTGTAACTATGTGTCAGTTTGAGC
>JANPLJ010000372.1:0-1677 GCA_031426475.1 Pirellulaceae bacterium
GTGGACTTAAGGGATGCGATTGTAGCGGAACGGCGCAAGCCGTCCGGTTCCCCGGGTTTTCTCGCGATTCACCGGACGGCTCGCGCCGTTCCGCTACTTAAGTCCACGCTATTCCCATTAATGGTCGAGGGAATTGCGGCTTTTCGCTGTTGCGCCAAGTTCGATCGAGAAAAAACGAACCGACCATCCCATTTTGGCCTGTCTGCCCAAAAAACTGCTCTAGGGTGTTTGACACGCGGGCTCAAAGCGACTTAAATTTGAAGGTCGACGCGTACTTGTCGCAGTTTTTGATCCGCGTCAGAATCCCACCTTTACTTCCTACGGTATCCGGAGTTCACTCAGCAATGAAGAAGTTTTTGGTTTGTGCGTTGGTTGTCGGTATCTCTTTTGGCATGGCGGCACGCCCAGCTTTTGCTACGAAGCCATACGGCGAAGCTTGGACCGCTTTTTACCTAACGGATAGCAAGAACGCCGAGTTTAAAAAGCTTGGTGAAGCGGCTAAATGCAATGTCTGCCATATCGACAAGGAAGATAAGAAAAAGGTACGCAATCCTTACGGAGTGGAAGCTCAGAAGTTAATCAACAAGAATACGATCCCTGTTGCGAAGTTCAAGTCCGAGCCTGACAAGGCTAAAGCAGAAATCGAAGCGGCTTTCAAGAAGCTCGAAGAAGTGAAAGCAAAGGATGGAAAGACGTTCGGCGAAAAGATCAAAGCTGGTCAACTCCCTGGTGGTGACGTTACTGGTAAGTAACTCGCTGACGAGTGCTTTGTCAATCAGGTAAACACGGGTGCCACTGGCTACGTCAGCTGATAGGATCCCTTGCGGCTTCAACACTGGCATAGCCAGTGGCACCAAACCCTTGTTTATCTAGGTGACAAAGAACTAGTGCTATGTCCAGATTAGATTTTGGGTTTCAATTCGTAGCCGATGTCGTAAGACTTCGGAGGAAGCGCAGTAGACATGGCCTTTCGAGCTGCGTCCAAATTCTGACGAATTCGGCTACCCACCCTAAACTAAGTCGAAGTAGTACTTTTCAAGATGCAAATTCAAGATGCCTGTACGGGAATTCTGTAAAGGCATTTCTAGGCTGTTGTTCTCATTCGAAGGTTTTCGTATGCTTCGCTCCGTCGCGATAGGATTTTGTTTGTTGGGTGTCTGCAGCTTGGTAATGCCACGGCTGTCCGCCGAAGAAACAGCTGTGGAAGAAGGCTTCGTCTCGCTTTTTGATGGCAAGACATTTAACGGCTGGAAAATCAACGAAAGCCCCGAATCATGGAAGATCGAGGACGGTGCGATGGAGGTGAAATCCGAGCGCTGCCTTGTTGAAGGGTTGGTTAAAGGGGTGCTCCACGACTACGATCAACGGGCCGCAGCCAAGCAGATCACGCTTAAATTCAACTCCAGCGCCGACCATTCCGCGGTGAAGGCCGATGCCGGGGCCATCCAACAGATTCTCGACAACCTCATCTCCAACGCGATCAAATATTCCCCGGCGGGCCGCACGGTGGCGTGCGCCTGCGTGGCCGATGAGGCCAATGTCAGGATCGATGTCGAGGATAACGGGCCAGGACTCAGTGAAGCTGACCAGAAGAAGCTCTTCGGCAAGTTTTCGCGACTGACTCCGCAGCCCACCGGCGGGGAATCCTCCAACGGCCTGGGTCTCTGGATTGTGCAG
>JANPLJ010000373.1:0-2629 GCA_031426475.1 Pirellulaceae bacterium
TCGAGCCGCCGGCCTTTCCAAGGTAACTGTTGTGCGGCGTTTTCCTGAACGATGGTTACTGACCGCCGAGTTGTACCGATGAAGACAATCCCTTTCCAGAACGCGTCGCAATACGTGTGGGATGTCGTTATCATCGGGGCCGGTGTCGCGGGAGCTAGCCTTGCCATTTCGACCGCGAAAACAGGTTTCAAGACACTTTTAATCGAAGCCAAAGCGTTTCCGCGTGAGAAGGTTTGCGGTGGTTGTCTCAATCAGCGAGCGCAAGCATCGCTTGAAAGACTTGGAGTATTGGAACCCCTTGTCCAGCAAGGGGCAATTTGGCTCAACCGATTTGACCTACGAATTCGACAAACTTCCGTCAATTGGCCGATTCCCGCCTTACTAAGTGTCCGTCGGTCGACTTTGGACAGCTTACTTGTCCATTCCGCGATAGAGGCGGGAGCGTGTTTTCTTCCAGAAACGACGGCCATCCTTTGCCCGGAAGACCCTGATTATCTCGGTAAGGACAATGTTAGACGCGTTGCGATCAGGCATGGGGATCAGTCGAATATCGTCAAAGCCTTGCTTGTCATCGCGTCGGATGGATTGACACGGTCTTCGTTGCGAGACCTGCCGAAAATGGAAAGTCATGCTAGAATCGATTCCAGGATTGGCGTTCAGGCACTTCTTGAACCGAGCGAAGTGCAGTTCAGCCCGCCGAAACATACTCTTCAAATGCTCGTTTCCAGCCAAGGCTACGTTGGCTTATCGAATACGGATGGCGGAAAGTTAGATATGGCCGCCGCCATTGATCCCAAAGCGATCCAAGAAGCGGGAGGAATTTCAAAAATGCTCGAGCGAATCATGTCGCAATGCCTAAAGACGGAAGTGCGTCTCAGGGATGGTTTGAACTGGCTCTCGACGCCACGATTGACGCGTTCTTCGCCATGTGTGTCCGCGTATCGAATGCTCTCGATAGGTGACTCGATTGGCTACGTCGAGCCATTTACCGGAGAGGGCATGTCGTGGGCGTTGTCGAGCGCCGAGGCTGCATTTCCACTGGTCGCATCGACCATTGATTCGAACTGGCAAGACGCGACCAGCCATACTTGGTCAACTTGGGTACATGGCCAGCATGCTCGAAAACAACGACATTGTCGATGGCTTGCCTACCAGTTGCGCCGCCCACGATTGGCCGCTTGTGTTCTTCGTGTTTGCGATGTTCTATCGCCGATACGAACTGTCCTTATCAGAAAGGCGATCTCTTGAACAAGCCACTCACGCTGAATATCACGACGACCGGAACAACGCATCCGTGCCCGTCGAGGATCTCGGGGGTTGGAACTAGCAGCCCAGCTTTTTTCATCAACCAATCCGACGCGGCCGAGGTCGCGATGGATCTCAAACTTTCGGAACGATGGAATCATGCGTTGCCAATGCTCTACCGCAAATCGGGTGTGAATCGGCGTTCAAGCGTTTTGCTTACCAGCGATCAGGGCAAGCCGATTTCGCGTCAAAGCTTTTATCCGGCGAAGACGACTGACGCTCGCAATAGTCTATCGACGCAACAGCGGATGCAAGCGTACGCGGAGCACGCAGGTCCATTACTTGCCCAAGCGTGCCGCAACGCGATCAAGAACTCCGATTTTGAAGCGTCGGCAATAACGCATCTTGTGACCATCTCCTGTACTGGTTTTTTTTCGCCTGGTGTCGATTTCGAAATCATCCGTCGCCTCGAATTGTCACCGAGCGTCCAGCGTACACACGTGGGATTCATGGGATGCCACGGTGCATTGAATGGTTTGAATGTTGCTCGATCGATTTCACAGGCAGATCCCGAAGCGGTTGTCATGCTGGGCGCCGTAGAACTCTGCAGCTTACACCAGCAGTACACGGACGACCCGCAGCAGTTGGTCGCGAACGCTCTTTTTGCTGACGGGGCCGCATCGCTCATCATCACTGGTAGCGAGAAGGCTAATATTTCCACGATGAGCGACCGTTCCATCGAAGGACAGCCATGGACCATTCAATCGCATTGTTCCTATGTTTTGCCAGAAACGGCGTCGATGATGAGCTGGTGCATCGGAGATGACGGCTTCAAAATGACTTTGGATCCGCTCGTGCCGGCCATTATCGAAAAATCGCTTCATGAAGTCCTCGATGCATGGCTTGCATCACAGAATTTGTCGATCGAAGAAATTGACGGTTGGGCGATTCACCCGGGCGGCCCAAGAATTGTAGAGAGCGCCGGACGAGCGCTCGGGCTAACCCAAGAGTTACTCGCACCATCACTGTACGTCTTGGCAAACCATGGCAACATGTCGTCGCCGACGGTGATGTTCATCCTCGAACAATTGTGGGAAAAGCAGCCAGACTTACAGACGATCGTAATGCTTGCGTTCGGTCCAGGACTTTGTATTGAAGCTTGCCTGCTTTCCCGGCACTAACGAGAATATAGACTGAACGTTAAGGAATTTGCCGTGCAGGAATTGCCATTCTGATTTTTGAGCTGGCAATCGAATGATTGTGAAGGGTTACACAAACGTTTTTGTTCCTATCGAGCGCCGATGAAAACGCAAACAACACCATCCACGTCCAAACTATCGGATTCTCAATGCGACTTTGTCAAAGTCGCCGTTCGCCTTGTGAA
>JANPLJ010000374.1:0-2942 GCA_031426475.1 Pirellulaceae bacterium
CCTACTCCGATGGTACGACCCGCGACGTTGGCGATCTTGCAGCGTTCACAACGAACAATGAGCGTTCCGGGGCGGTCAGTCCCGCGGCGGTGGTTACGAGTGGTGTCCGTGGCGAAGCCTATGTGATGGCTCGTTATTCCACACATACTGTTGGATCGCAAATCATTTCGTTGCCGAAAGATGCCCCACGGATTGCATTGCCTGCGGCGAACAACTACATCGATCGCCTTGTCGGTGATAAGCTTGAAAAGCTTCGCGTTGCACCGAGCGAGATTTGCTCGGACGAAGAGTTTTTGCGCCGCGCAACGATCGACATTGCGGGTGCACTTCCGACAACAGAAGAGTACGCCGAGTTTACGGCTGAAATGGCTGGTGACAAGAGAAAGCAACTCGTCGACCGATTGCTTGAACGAAAAGAGTTCAGCGAGATCTGGGCGATGAAATGGGCGGATATCTTGATGATCAAGACGATTAATAACCTCGTCAGTCCGAAAGCCGCCTACCTCTACAATACATGGCTTACCGAGAAGATCGCAGCCAATGAACCGGTCGATGAGATTTTTCGTGAGCTTCTATCGGCAACGGGCAGCGTCTTTGAAAATCCTCCGACCAACTTCTATCAGATCGAACGTGACAGATTGAAGCTGTCCGAAAACGTGGCTCAGATTTTTATGGGTGTTCGAACTCAATGTGCCCAGTGCCATAATCACCCCTTCGATCGTTGGACGATGGACGACTACTACGGTTTTGCGGCTTTCTTCTCGCAAGTCGGACGTAAGAGTGACGAAGACTATCGAAATTTCATCGTCTACAACTCCGGCAGTGGCGAGACAAAGCATCCGGTCGGAGGTGCTACGGTTGCTCCGAAATTCCTTGGTGGGGCGAAGGCCGATGTCGAAGGGAAAGACCGTCGAGTTGTCATGGCCGATTGGATTACGAGTCCCGACAATCCCTACTTTGCCAAGAGCGTTGTGAACCGTGTTTGGGCACATTTTACGGGTGTTGGAATCGTCAATCCTGTCGATGATTTCCGTGTTAGCAATCCGGCCAGCTATCCAGAACTGCTCGATGAATTAGCGACCAAGCTTCGCGATTACAAGTTTGATTTCAAACAGCTTGTTCGCGATATCTGCAACTCGGATACTTATCAACGAAGTGCAACGCCAAACGATTCGAACGAAGATGACTTGCGAAATTATTCGCATGCTCAAGTTCGCCGCGTCCCCGCCGAATCGTTGCTCGACTGTATCTCGCAAGCGACCAATACGAAAGACAAGTTCCGAGGATTGCCACTAGGGTCGCGCGCGGTTCAGATCGCCGACGGCACGACTTCCAACTACTTCCTAAGTACGTTTGGTCGCTCGGGCCGAGATACGGTTTGTGCTTGCGAAGCGACGACCGATCCATCGCTTTCCCAAGCGTTACACTTGGTCAATGGCGAGAACGTTGGTGGGAAGATTGCCCAAGGCAAGTTGATCACCGCCTGGTTGGCTGAAAAATTGGAACCGGAAGCGATACTTGAGAAGATCTACGTTCGATGCATTGCAAGGAAACCGACCGATACCGAAAAAACGGAACTTTTGAAGTTCGTATCGCAAGCTCCAAACCCTCAAGCTGGATGGGAAGATGTTTTCTGGGCGGTACTCAACAGCCGTGAATTCATTTTTAATCATTAGTACGCGTTGCTGAATGTCGTAAGACTTCGGATGAGGCGCTGCAATTATCGTTGTTTATCCGAGGTTTTAGAGCTTCCTCCAGATTCTGACGAATCCGGCTACGAAAGGATGGGAGCTGACGAAATCACTCTCCCACAAGCTTTTCACTGAGTTTGACGTTTCTTAAATTAGCATAGAAGTATGAGATCCCACCAAACCAAAAGACATTCGTCCGTCGCGCTCTACCGATGGCTTCCCGTTTCTCTTTCTCTTTGCGTTCCAGCAACGTTTGTCCAAGCAGATGACCTGCCGACCAAAGTCACGTTCGACGAACACATCAAGCCAATCATGCGTGAGCACTGCACGTCGTGTCACAATGCGAACGACAAGAAGAGCGGCCTAGCTCTCGACAACTATGCTTCGACCATGGCTGGAGGCTCGGGCGGCGAGGTGTTAATCGCGGGCGACCTCGAAAGCTCGCGATTGTGGGCATTGGCATCGCACTACGAACAACCGAAGATGCCACCCAGTACCGACAAAATATCGGATGCCAAGCTCGCGTTGATCAAGCTTTGGATCCAACAAGGCATGCCAGAAAACGATGGCTCTGAGATCATGGCTCCCAAAGTCGACTTGTCGGCGATGGGTGCGGTCAGCCAGACTCGGCCGGTGGGGGAGCCGCCGATGCCGAAGTCGACGCTGAAGCAGACCCCGCTTTTTACTGAACGTGCTGCCGCGACCTCGGCGTTGGCAGCATCGCCATGGTCGCCATTGGTTGCGATCGGTGGTCAAGAACAAGTCGTTTTATATCACAGTCAAACTGGGGATCTAATAGGAGTACTGCCATTCCCCGAAGGCGAACCGCAATCGATTACATTCAGTCGCGACGGACGATTGATCCTTGTCGGTGGCGGCCGGCATTCGCATAGCGGATTCGCGGTACTCTACGAAATTGAAACGGGGAAACGCATCACTCGCGTCGGCGACGAGCTGGACATCGTTATGGCCGCAGATTTGAGCGAAGACAATAGTAAGATTGCTTTGGGTGGCCCTCAGAAGATGCTTCGTATCTATGAGACGGCGACGGGGAAATTGCTGCACGACATCAAGAAGCATACCGATTGGATCTACGCGGTTCGCTTCAGTCCGGATGGTTTGTTGGTGGCGAGTGCCGATCGAAGCAATGGATTATTCGTCTGGGAATCAGAGTCCGGACGTTTGTTCCTGGATCTAATCGGCCACAAAGCCGAGATTCGTAGCGTCGCTTGGCGACCTGATTCAATGGCC
>JANPLJ010000375.1:0-2316 GCA_031426475.1 Pirellulaceae bacterium
CCCGTGAGTCGGCACCGGCGGCCAAGGGGGCGCAGGCCGTTTGCGTATTCGTCAATGATCATCTCGACCGAGCTTGCCTGGAGGCGATTGCGGCTCAGGGAGTAAAGCTTGTCGCGCTTCGCTGTACGGGATTTAATAACGTCGATCTTGCGGCAGCCAAAGAGTTGAAACTGATCGTCACGCGTGTTCCTGTCTATTCACCGTATGCGGTTGCCGAGCATGCTGTTGCGCTGTTGCTGACACTCAATCGCAAGATCCATCGCGCCTTTAATCGAGTACGGGAACTCAATTTCTCGCTTAGCGGACTCGTTGGCTTCGACCTTCATGGCAAAACAGCCGGCATCGTAGGCACTGGCAAAATCGGTCGCATCACGGCCCAGATACTTCGCGGTTTCGGAATGCGAGTGTTGGCCTACGATCCGTTTCCCCATCAAGATTGGGCGACACAGTATGGTATTGAATATGTCGACACGGCGACGCTGGCAAGTCAAAGCGATGTTGTTTCGTTGCACGTTCCATTGACGCCGGATACCAAGCACATGATCCGACGTGAAACACTCGACCGAATGAAACCAGGAGCGATCCTCATCAACGTTAGTCGTGGAGCGTTGGTCGACACGAGCGCGGTGATCGATTCGCTCAAGTCGGGCCATTTGGCCGGAATGGCGCTCGACGTTTACGAGGAAGAGGAAGGAATCTTCTTTGAAGACCTTTCAGGCCAAGTTCTGCAAGACGATGAACTAGCGAGACTGCTCACTTTCCCCAACGTTCTGATCACCTCGCACCAAGCGTTTCTCACTCGCGAGGCACTATCGGACATCGCTCGGACCACGATTATAAACCTTCAAGCGATGGACACAGGAAGTCCGTTCGTCGAAGGCTCAGTGCTCACTTGACAAGAACGTTGAGATCGAGGAGGCGAAAGAGTTCTGCAATATCAACATCCCATTCCGGTAGCACGCTGCCACCGTCCAACGCATCGCCTTCGTTTATGACGGTGGCATCTTGAGGCGATCGGAATACGGTGACGGTTCTTGATCGATGATCGACCATCCACAACAACTCAACCCCAGCATGAAAGTACTCGCGTCGCTTTCGAGACATCTCGGCGTAAGTGTTGCCGATACTGAGTACTTCGATCACAAAATTGGGAAACAAATCTGGAACGGGATCTGTTGGAATTCTTCCGTTCGGTAGCCTTGACCAAGAAACAAACGCGACGTCGGGCCCCCGAACAGTATCTCCAAAAAGTCGCGTCATTCCATCCGGCCCGGTCGCGACGCCGAGAGGATGTTGATCAAGGTAGGTATGAAGCCAATGCATCAAAATTCCTGCCAACAACGATTCTTGCCACCCCATCGCTTTCTCCACCAAAGTGCCATCCACGAGTTCATACAATTTCCGTTCGGTATTTCGTAGCCTTACCACGTCTTCTATCGTTGCAGCCCCAGGCGCAGGTTCACATCTTACCCTAGCTGTAGGGACGTTCCCCAAGTCTGCCAATCGATCTTCCCAAGTGGTTGCCAACGCAATACTCATAGCTTTCTTCCCGATAAGAACAACCGATTCAACATTTGATTGTACATCATTAATATCGCGAACGCCACGAAGACGTTTGATGAAGGTAAGTTCAGCCGCGGCGGCGTGGAGCATGGAACTCCTTGTGGGGCAGCGACTCCGTTCGCTGACAAGCTGACCCGCGAACGGAGTCGCGGGACCACCATCATGTCCGTACACCGACCAATAACAATAGATTCGCCCAGGTTGCTTGGTCGGCCGTTTGAATCGTCAGCACATGGTCATCCGACATCACCGCGTCGTAGAAGTCCCACTTGACGATCGGTTCAAGCTCACGAGAGAAATTATTCTCTTTGAGGATGCGTCGATATTCGTTCCATACCTTTGGCTCGCCTTCGAACGCGTATTCATCCGTAGGATCAATTCCCATCGTGTGGATATGATCGATGGGCAGAATTTCTAGGAGCGGCTTCAAGACTTGAGCGACGGTCGGAATTCCGGGAGTCAACTGAAGCGACACCAGTTCAGCATTGCGGCCTTTCTTCGAGGACGCTGGATAATTTCCGTCCGCAATCAAGATCTTGGCGTGATGACCGGCGCGAGCGATGGCTTGAAGGATTTGAGGATGGAGCAGAGATGTTCGGAGCATGACTTAGAACCTATCTTCCTATTGGTGAATTCGGTGAGAATATGAACGCCATCTGGATGCGACGTCTGCATGGGAGCAAATTATTACATGCTTGACTTGAAGCGGCCAGGAGGTGCTCGTCGAGAGCGTAGCCGCAAGGTTTGAGTTGG
>JANPLJ010000376.1:0-3543 GCA_031426475.1 Pirellulaceae bacterium
GTTGCCGATTGCCGGAACGGCGCAGACTATCTTTCTCAAATTGACGAACGCAATTAGCTGCTTGTTCCGGCCTACGGTAGTGTCGAAAGCGAAATCAAGGCTTGTTTCGGGTCGAAGACAGACCGGCCAGCTACGGCCAGCTAGGGACGATTGTATTTCTTTGCCGTAAGTCTAAAATAGGAGCGGTCTTGGTTTCTATGTTTTCGGAAGGAATACTTTTATGCGTCGTTTTGCTTTTGGACTCTTACTTGGCTCCGGACTTTTGTTGGGATGTACGCCGCCAGCCCCGGCGCCAGTCGATCCACCAGCGCCTGCTGGGCCTGCTGCTCCGACCAGTGGCACAACATCCGCCGTCAACGCGGAAAGCAGTGTGAAGCTTGTTTCGATGAAAGTCGACATGCACTGCCCGTTCGGTTGCTATCCTGCTGTTAAGAAAACTCTTGAAGAGATCGCAGGCGTAGAGAGCGTAACGCTTGCTGAGCAAAAGAAAGAGGGAGAAATCGACAATCCGAAGGTTTATATCAAACTGAACGGTGATTTCGATGTATCCAAAGCGATCGCCGCATTGAACAAGGAAGGCTTTAAGAACAGCGAAGTGATTCAGTAGTTCGCAGACCATCTTTACGAGGACGAGCATTCTTGCCCGTCCTCGCCGGAAACATGAGCCGGTAGCCGAATATCCGATCCCCGCAGCTTTGCAATACCAATATCAATCGCGTAAAAGCATCGGGAGATCGCGGCTCCTCCCCAGAGGCACGCTTGACCACGAGGCCATCCATGTGCTTCTTCCAACTTGGATTTGAGGGTGGGTAGCCGAATTCGTCAGAATTCGGACGCAGCTCGAAAGGCGATGTTTACCGCGTTTCCTCCGAAGTCTTGCGACATCGGCTACGAATTGAAAGCCAAAACTTAAAGTCGAACGAGGTTCTTAAAATGCAAAAAACCGGCCCAAAACTTGGAGCCGGTTTTCTTGTAAGAATACTCTGTTCGATCGCCTGCGACTAACGCTTCGAGAACTGAACGCCTCGGCGAGCGCCGCGAAGGCCGTACTTCTTGCGTTCCTTCATTCGGGAATCACGAGTTAAGAAGCCATCCGCTCGCAACGGTGTGAAGTGTTCTTCGTTCATGCCGCACAAGGCTCGTGCCAGTCCCATGCGAACTGCACCTGCTTGCCCGATCGTGCCACCGCCCGAGACGGTCACCTTGATATCGACGGTTTCGCGCTGTCCGACATGATCCAATGTTTGTAGGACTGCTTGTCGTTCTGCAACGTTCACGAAGTACTCTTCGAATGCTCGTCCGTTTACTACGATCTTACCGGATCCAGCCTTGATTCGCACTCTCGCGACGCTCGACTTGCGTCGACCTGTTCCAAGGCATTCTCCAGTGATATTGTCCTTCTTTGTGGCAACCATTGCTTCTTATCAGTTCGGGTAAGGTCAGTTAATTCAATTTCATACAACGCAGCTCCACGTTCTCAGTAGAGCTACTTTTTACCGAGCTCCAGCGGAGCAGGTTGCTGGGCTTGATGTGGGTGCTCAGGCCCCGCGTACACCTTAAGCTTATCGAGCATGTGTTTTCCAAGCGCGTTCTTTGGAAGCATGCGCTTTACAGCCATGAGTACAAGGTCGGTTGGCTTGCGATCCAAGCGATCAGCGTAGCTTTCCATCTTTTGACGGGTGTAGCCATTGTACCAAGCATAGTGGCGGACTTGTAGTTTGTTGCCGGTCATCACGATTTTTTCGGCGTTGACCACCACGACGAATTCACCCGTGTCGACGTGCGGTGTGTACTGAGGACGATGCTTGCCCATCAAAATCATCGCAATATCACTTGCGACACGGCCAAGCACGCAGTCGGTAGCGTCAACAACGTACCATTTTTGTTCAACTTCCCCACGTTTGGCGACGTAGGTTTTCGGGATTGCCAGCATGACTATTGTCTTCTCCTGGGACGAACCGAGCCCTCGCTCGGGTAAAGCTATTCGATTGCGTGGAAAACCCAAGAGTTTAGTGGCGGCGTTCGTTCCCCGCAAGTCGTGTTTGACTCGTTCGAAAAAAGGGATGGCAGGGGCGTGCGAGGCTCCTGTTGTAGCGGACTGGAGCCAGATATAGCCATCACAGTGTGTTGCCAGGCCAGGATTTTTGCTAGGATAACGAGATTGGGCGGGTAGATCTCGCTTCGGGCGAGAATTCCCCTGCTCCTCAGCATATCGCAACTGTCGCGCTTTTTTTGAAAGTGGAAAAAGATGAATATCGTCGATGCCCTTAAGCAGCAATTGGGCGGCGAAGTTGCAAAAAAACTCGGTGGCATGGCAGGCGTAAGCGAGGGTGATCTCACCAAGATTCTCGGCGCTGCACTCCCCGGCCTTTTGACAGGGCTGGGTTCCATGGCTACGTCCAAAGAGGGGGCAGGAAAGATCGCCGACGCGATCGGTGGTATGGATTCGAGCCTGTTTGGGAATCTTGCGGGAATGCTTGGGGGGGCAGCAGCGTCCAAGGGTGGCAGCATGCTAGGGAGCCTTTTCGGCGCTGGCATTGTCGATAATCTGTCTGGGGCGATCAGTAAGTTTACGGGCGTCAACGCGGGCATCGTAAAAATGGTTCTCGGTTATTTGGCACCGATGATCCTTGGAGCCGTTGCGAAAAGCTTTGGTGGTTCCAAGGTCGATGCGTCGGGCATCTCGCGTTTGTTCTCGGAGCAAAAATCGAATATCGCCGCTTCGCTACCCGCCGGATTTTCGCCCAACAGCATCCAAGGTTTTAGCTCGCTGGCGAACGCTGGAGCCTCTTCGCGGTTGCCTGCCCCGCAGCCCGCGGCGCCTAGTGGCGGTCTTGGCAAACTTCTCTTGCCACTGATTGCGATGGCAGCCCTTGCTGGCCTCTTTTTTTACTGGAGCAGTACTCAGAGAGCCGCAAAGGAAGATGTCGACGGGGCGGCCACGATGATGAAGGATGGGGGCTATTCTGTGGAGGGTGCGACGTCGCAAGCGGTTGACGGTGGCGAGAAAATGATGTCCGATGCAGCCAAGTCCCTCAAAGATGCGGTGGGCTCTATGCCGAGCCTCCCTAGTGTGGACCTTGATTCGATCAAAGGGCAATTTACGAACATGCTCGATGGAATGGCTGGCAAGCTTGGTGGCGTCACCGACGCTGCAGGCGCCGAGCAGCTTTTGCCAGATCTGAAAGACTATGCATCCAAGCTTGATGGATTGTCGGCAACCATGTCAGCGTTGCCTGCCGAAGGTAGGTCGATGATCGTCGACCTGGTCAGATCGCAGCTAGACAAGCTCAATCCGATCCTCGAAAAACTCACCGGACTCTCGGGGATCGACGAAACGGTTCTCCAAGTGCTCGGGCACATTTGGGACAAACTTAAGTCGCTAGCCGGCTAAGAGTCATTGATCGAATTTCAAAAGAAGCCTATTTTCTTCAACGAAAACAGGCTTTTCTTGGGTCCTAAATATCGAAAGATCTAGAGATGTATATAATTGAACATATGAACATAAAGAGCTTTTGATATGTATGAGCGAGCGGCGCGGCG
>JANPLJ010000377.1:0-2184 GCA_031426475.1 Pirellulaceae bacterium
TCCGAGTCGTATTGGTGCTTGGTCGGTTCTTTCGGCTTGGGTTCGATTAGAAACTGGCCTTTGAAACCAATTTCCTTGGCGTAATCGACCGCCATGTGGAAGAACTTTGCCAAATGATCTAGCTCGCGCTTCATGTCGGTATTGAATAGGTTTTGATACCCTTCGCGACCTCCCCAGAAAACGTAATTTTCGCCGCCCAGCTCGTTCGTGACTTCGAGCGCCTTCTTTACTTGAGCAGCGGCATAAGCAAACACTTCGACATTGCAAGTTGTCGCGGCGCCGTGCATGAATCGTGGGTTGCTAAACATGTTCGCCGTTCCCCACAAGAGCTTCACGCCTGATCGCGATTGCTCTTCTTTAAGCACCTTAGCGACAGCCTCTAGGTTCTTGTTGGAACTAGCAAGCGAATTGCCTTCGGGAGCCACGTCGCGGTCGTGAAAAGCATAAAAAGGAACATCCAGCTTTTCAAAGAACTCAAAAGCCACGCGGGCTCGATTGCAGGCGTTCTCAACAGACTCACTCCCATCATCCCACGGTCGAAGCATGGTTCCCCCACCGAACGGATCGCTGCCTGTTCCGCGAAACGTATGCCAATAGCAAACCGTGAAACGCAAGTGCTCTTTCATCGACTTGCCTTCGACGATTTCGTCTGGGTTGTACCAACGGAACGCCAGAGGATTGTCGGATTTTGGACCTTCGTAACCGATACGATTTACTTCAGGAAATGCACTCACGCTTGAATCTCACATCTGATTGAGAGGAATTGGAGTCGTCGACGAATGGCACCCATTGTCCCCGGTTTACGAATCCACGCCAGGAGAAGTTGCGCCGTTTATCATAGATTTTTTACGTCGCCATTCAGTCGAGATAGGTTAGAATCAAATGGATGATTTGTAGAGGACCTGGCTGAAGTAGGCAGAATTCACCCTAAACGCTAAACCCAGCCTAAACGTTCCGAATTCTCTTGCATTCGGTGACCTTCACCTTGCTATTAGATATTTTACGCATTCGATTATGTCCCTTCGCCGTTCGATTGCCCTGGCTACGAACATGCAGAATACATGGCAGCGGCCTTTAAACGTGAAAAAGGGGAAACTCCAAGCGAATATCGCCACGCAAGGGTCACTTCAATTCTTGGACGTCGACGACATTGATTTGAATGAACTGACCGTTGTAAGCAGCCGGGGCTGGTGGCACGTCGGAGACGACTAGTTTCTTAAAGTTGGTGATGAGTCGACCGTTTTGGCCATTTCCGTGTAGCGTGATCGTTGCTCCACCTGCGATTTCAATCGTTTGCGAATAGTCGATCGTAAAAATCTGGTGCCCGACTTTATCTTGACGGTTCAAGAAATAGTGTTGCTTGGGTTCCGACAAGCTAATTTGGTAAACGTTGTAAGTCGCGTTGTTCTTTTCACCGCCGATGTAAAAGTAGTCACCGACCTGTTCGCCATCTTTGTACATCATCGGTTCCACGACACCGCGAAATCGAAGGGTTACCTTGTAACGTTTTCCTTTTTCGCCGCCGAACTCTTTTTGAACGGTGAATTGATCCGTTTTCGCAGGATCGCCAGTGGCAATGGCCGACGTGCCGTCGGCACCTTGCTTCGGATTTTCCGGCATCGGCTCTTTGCACGGAAACTCGAAGCGGAAACCGTCGAGTGCGGCTCCAGGCTGCAAGGACTTGCTCGGTGTTTCTGCAAAACCAGTCGACACAACCAATAGACTCAACAAAGCCGACGCGACGATACGGAGAGGTGCGAGAATCATAGGGTTTCTTTCTTAAAAGGGCGAAGCACGATTCAATCACCATAGTGTATCCAGCCTTCTTCGTTGCAGTGGAGTCTAGGATGCCAATCCGTTCCGGTATTTTTTCTCACTCAATGCCCTACCACGCGAGAGGCACAGCATGGGCTGTGCGACCAATTAGCAATCTTTATGCTTCTTTCGGATTCATATCGAGTCGTTTCCGTTCCGGCTTGCATAATATTCCAACCGTTCGAAGTGCCTTTGCTTCCGCCGGGTTTACCCCGGTCGGGGCAACAACCGGCCAGCTACATTTCGTCCCCCGCGAGCTTGCTCGTTGGAGCCAAAGCTTCGTTAGCAAAAGAAGCTGATTCACCCATGAGCGAGCTCATGGGGGTCTGATTCAAATTGATGTTGCGTTCAAGCTCACGAAGCTTGTTC
>JANPLJ010000378.1:0-11057 GCA_031426475.1 Pirellulaceae bacterium
AGTCGCATGCTCCTGCAACTTCCGGACCCAGAATAATAAGGACTCCAAGCGTCAACCGTCAAGAGGTATCGTAAATCCCTGGAGATTTAGCCCATCCTTCGGCTCGTTTGAGGCCAAAATCGCAGGAAATGCTACGGATGATCATGGAAGAAGGACCCGCGAAACCAGCAAATTTTCATTTGGGAAGGAAATTCGCCTCCGTCCCGCTCCCAATTTTCTTGTTGGGTTCTGCAGTCGTTGCCTTCTTGTTGATCAACTACTTTTTCTGCCCCAGGTATTATTTGTGGAAGGGGATTGAGATTCCTGGCGCGTGGTCTTTTCCTGAGGTGAACCGCGCCGTCGACTCCCTCAAGCAGATCAAGCATCCATTCGATCCCATTGATAATGCGACCAACGACGTCCTTCGCTGGAGGCTGCTGTTCCCCGTCATTGCACACTACCTTGCGGTTCCCAACATCGTCTATTTGGCCGTCCCACATTTCGGTTGCGTCCTGACGCTGGCATGGGTTGGGCTGATCAGTTATCGCGAAACGCATTCGCGAACATTCGCCTTTGTTGCATCCGTCCTCTTTGGCACCGCATCGTGGTTCTTCGTCTCGTCTGGTTGGCTCACGTATTTTGACTCATGGTACATACTTGGTTTGCTGCTGTATTCGTTTCATCCATCGAGAATCTGTTTGATGGCGACGTGCTTGCTCGCCCCTTGGATTGATGAACGATTTGTACTTGCACTGCCAATCGCCATCGTTGTTCGAACGATTTACTTTGACCGGCCATTCGCGATCAGCTTCAAACCGTTCCTACTCGACGTCCTTGCATCTGGATTGATAATTCTTCCTTGGATCGTGTTTCGAATCTATTTGATACAGACGGCACACGATCAAAGTCCAAGCGCTATGGCGTGGCAGATACACCTTGGACAACCAGGAGTCTATTGGATAATCCTCTCTGGTTGGTGGAATGCACTCCGTTCACTTTGGGTTTATCTGCTCGTATTGTGCGCGCTTACAATCTCACGCAACCAAATCTCGCGATTCGTGTTGATCTTGATAGCGACATGCATCACGCTGATATTGGATCTTCGATTTGCAAGTGACGTTAGCCGTTCTATTTCGAACATGCTTCCGATCGTTGTCCTCGGTTTTGTCGAATCGATTCGAAGCTCTCCGTTCCCTTGGAAACCTTTGCTTTGTTGGTTATGCGGTCTGAATTTAGCACTTCCTGCAAACCATGTGCTCTCCGTTGGAATCCTGCCTATTTTCGACTATTCGCATAGCCGATTCATGGCGGGCCACCCCCCCATTGAGTTCACTGCGAATTTTCATAACGAGAAGGGCGTTGATGCTTGGACGAGCAACCATGCGAGGATTGCAAAACAGTGGTTTTCAGGAGCCATTCACGTCGATCCAAATTACGCAACAGGCTATTTGAATCGAGGTTTAGTTCATTTGGCGACCGGTGACCTCGAGAATGCTGAATCCGATCTGCGCCGCGCTATTGAGTTATCACCGATTTTGTTCGATGGACATTTTCAGTTAGCACAAGTGCTGCTAAGAAAAAACGACCGCGACGCTGCTGTTGTTCCGCTTCAAACCATCGTCGATCAAGCTCCAGCCGACTACGTACACCGCGCCGAGGCCGAGAGGACGCTGCGAGAACTTAAGTTACCTTGACTGGGTATAAAGCTCGGGGCTTCTGGTTAGATCGTTCGGAAAATCCCTTTCAAGAGGTCTATCCGTTGAAGATTGCCGTATCGCTTTCTTGGCAATGAATGCTTGCCAAAGAATGGATTTCGAGCTCTTAGCCTAGAAGTCCTTCAAACAACCTGCCGATCCTCAACAGGACGATCAAGCCGGATGGAATCGGCACAGTCATAAATCGTCATCGATTCAAAGGAGTGGAAGCAGATGAAGACTCGGATGCAATGGCGTTTTATGGCAGCAGCGGTCGTCGTTGGCTGTATAGTGAATTCAGCTTCGAACGAAGTGAAAGCTCAATGTTCCAGCGGCAATTGCGGTAATGTCGGTTATGCCGACGGCAATGGTGGATTCGTCTCTGGTTCGTTCCGAAGTGCGTCGAGCAGCTTTGGTGGCGGAGGGGGGGCCGCAGGCTACTCGAGCAATGGTGGCTATGGCACTTGGGGACATCGCCAAGTCCAACCGCTTTTTGATAATTATTTTACGCAAGGCAACGCGAACCGAGCAGATGCAGCACTGTATGTTTCACCGGTGGGCGTTCCTGGGTGGGTTGGCCACACCTACAACACCTACCAACCGTTGTATCCTGATGAGTTTCTCTACACGCACAAAGACAAGTATCACTCGTACTACGATCAAGGATTCGGTTTAAACCGAACCAAGACCATGTATTGGGCACCGCCGGTTCACACGGCTGCCAAGCAAGCCTATAAGAAGATTCAATTGCCCCGTCAGTAAAGATTCCCACAACCATGTCATCATCACGTATTCGATTCAATGCGATTTTGGCGTTCGCTATCGTCGCGTCCAGCTCGGCAGTTCAGGCTCAAGGACGTGGCACCCGGATTGTCGGCGATCAGTCGGCAGGACGCATGACTCGCGGCGAAGCCCTGAACTGGATTCCGCATTCGACCTGGGGAGATTATTGGGCTCGCAATCAAGCGATGCAGCGTCCGTGGCATGGAGAATACTATTATCTGAAGACAGGGCAACCGACGGCCTTGATCGTTCCTCCAAACGTTACGATGCAGTCGCATTACTCGTGGGGCGTATCGCAAAACACAATGACGCCTGTCTACCATCAGTTCGGCCAAGGCCCTGCTAGCGGAAGCGGAGGTGGCGTGTTTCGAGCAACTCCCTATTGGCCAAGCCACACGGACCAATTTGGAATCTATCCGGTACGTGGTCCTTGGTGATTTAATTCCAAAAGCGATAGGCGTATCCGAAGTCAAGCTTTCGACGATTCGGATCGGCTAACGAAACGCGATGTTTCGTAAGTTGGCTGAATCGGGATCTAAGTCGATCCCAACTTTTGCCCGAGATCGGGCCTTTCTCGATCGATGGGATGGGGCTATGGCCGGTCAGCAAGAAGGCCTTCGGCTCTGAACTCAATAATTCGAGGCTGAATGCGATAAGCTCATCGAGGTCCCGAGTCAATTCCCAGCCCTGACCGCTGGCACCGTGACCGTATGCTGGCGGGTCCATCAAGACGACGTCGTAAGGTTCATTCCTTCGAACTTCCCGCTTCACGAACTCGCGCACGTCATCGACAATCCACCGAATCGGGGCCGAGTCTAACGAAGATAGTTGAGCGTTCTTCCTGGCCCACTGGACGGTTGGCCGAGATGCGTCGACATGCGTCACGCGGCATCCTGCCGAAGCCATCGCCATGGTACTCCCGCCGGTATAGGCAAAAAGATTGAGTGCATTGAGGGGCTGGCTAATCGATTTTGCAGCGAGCGACTCCAACCAACGCCAATTCGCGATCTGTTCGGGAAACAAGCCGACATGCCCGAACGGCGACAGACGCAACTCCATCACGACATTTTTCCACCCGAAATGCCAATCTTCAGGTGCTTTCGCCGTCGACCACGCCGAAACGGGGTGGTCTCGATACGTCCATTCGGCAGTCTGCCAATCGCCGCGAGGCAGCGTTTTATGGCCTTTTGCAGCCGGACTTGGCCGATCTAGCTTAATTCCGGCGAACCTTTCGAGTTTGCGGCCATCTCCAAAATCAAGCAATTCGTACGCGGATTGAACGAGTTCCGTCGGCTTATCACCTTCGGTGCCGCCGGTTTCGACTGGTTTTTCGGGCTTCGCTTCCGATTTTGATTTCATGAGCTGGCCAGTTACGCCTTTAAATGCTTTTCATTCGCGATTATTATGCTTAACCCGTCGACTGGCGGGAAATTCACGGTCAGTTTCCTTTTGAATCATTGTTTGGCTCCCTTATGCGGCACGTTATATCCGCCGTCGTTCAAAACGTACCTGGAGTGCTAGCGCACATTTCTGGGATGCTCGCATCCCGAGGGTACAACATCGACTCGCTGGCCGTGGGCGAGACCGAGGACCCTCGTTTGTCCCGCATGACTTTCGTCGTCATGGGAGGCGACAATGTACTCGATCAAGTCCGAAAGCAGCTCGACAAGATCGTCACGGTCGTCAGTGTCCAGGATATCTCGTCAAAGAATTTTGTCGAACGCGATTTGATGCTCATCAAAATTCAAGCCGAAGCCGGCGGACCACGTTCGGAGATTCTCGAACTCGTCAATATCTTTCGCGGTCAGATCGTCGACGTAAGTACGTCTGACGTGATCGTCGAAATTTCGGGCCGCGAATCGAAGATACAGGCCTTCATTGAACGCATGCGGCCGTACGGGATTCTCGAACTCGTTCGAACCGGACGTATCGCCATGGTCCGAGGCAGCGTCAGCTCTAGTAGCGGAGACGTCGAAACAGAAGCCAGTACCAGTGTCTCTTAGCCAATCACGATTGCCTTTTTGCAATCCAGCTTGACTGCTTGACTTTCATTTACCATTCTCAACTTTCAACCCTCAACTCTCAACTTTCAAATGACCGCAACAATTTACTACGACAACGACGCAGATCTTTCCAATCTAAAAAACAAGACCATCGCCATTCTCGGCTATGGATCACAGGGGCATGCCCAGGCTCAGAATCTGCGTGATAGCGGTTGCAACGTGATCATCGGCCAACGGCCAGGCGGCAAAAACTATGATCTGGCGATCAGCCATGGTTTTCAACCGATGTCGATCGAAGACGCAACAAAGAAAGCGGACATCGTTAATATTCTTCTTCCCGACGAAGTACAGGGCGATCAATACAGAACACACATCAAGCCGAACCTGCAACCCGGCAATATCCTGATGTGCTCGCACGGGTTCAACATGCACTTTGGACAAGTGGAGCCACCTAAGGGTGTTGAAGCGATGTTGGTTGCTCCGAAAGGCCCTGGCCATCTGGTACGAAGCGAATACGTCAAAGGAGGCGGGGTTCCAAGTCTGATCGCATTGTGGCCAGGCGCTGGTGAAACAACCAAGCAAGTTGGTTTGGCCTATGCCAAGGGAATCGGTGGTACACGTGGCGGCGTTATTCAAACGACGTTTGCGGAAGAAACCGAAACCGATTTGTTTGGCGAGCAAGTCGTCCTATGCGGTGGTGTCAGCGAGTTGGTTCGCGCTGGCTTCGACACATTAGTCGAAGCGGGCTATCAACCCGAGATGGCTTATTTCGAATGCATGCACGAACTCAAGCTCATTGTTGACTTGTTCTATCAAGGCGGTTTGAACTATATGCGTTACAGCGTTTCGAATACCGCTGAATACGGCGACTACACACGTGGTCCACGTATCATTACGGCCGAAACTCGAGCCGAAATGAAGAAGATTCTCAATGAAATCCAGACGGGCCAGTTTGCTCGCGATTGGATCCTCGAAAACAAGGCCGGTGCACCAGCGTTCAAGGCGACTCGTCGCCTGCAACGCGAACACTTGATCGAAAAAGTCGGAGCAAAGCTTCGAAGCCTGATGAAGTGGATCGATGCCAAAGTGGTCGACTAGGCTTTGTTTTTAGACAGGTAGCTACGCTCGCCAGAGCGTGGTACTTCGCGAAGGGGATTTCCACGTTCTGGCGAACGTAGCTACGTCAAATTCGACCTTTAAAAGCAATGACTTGTACTTTGTCAATTACGTAAACGTGGACGGACGAAAAACCAGAATCCATAAAAAGTTAGGGCCATCGAATCGTGTCTTGGAGCTTCTCGCTACTTTCGAGGAGCGAACGGCGACTTTGGTGAGCCCGAATATCGAACTGTGAATACGCACGAAAATGTTTTGGGATCCCGAAGTCGAATCGCCTGCCACGATCGCGGTGATTGGCGCTGGCCCGGTCGGTATCGAAGCGGCTCTCTATGGTCGCTTCCTCGGCTATGACGTCGATATTTTTGATGCAGGACGCCCTGCGCGCTCCGCTACCCGATGGCACCAGCGTCCGCTGGGCGTGACCGCTCGCGATTGCACTACCTCGCTGGGCCATGCGGCGCTACACTCTCAAGAGAATTCTTACCAACGACCGGCCCCCAACCGGCCCTTTACTGGTCAAGAATTCGCCGATGAATACCTACTCCCGCTCGCCAAGAGCGACCTGCTGGTCGACAGCATCCATATCAATAGCGAAGTGATCGAAGTGAGTCGTTTGCGCACGCCACTTGAAGAACAGAGCGATCTTCAAGAACGTTGCAATGATGAATTCCGATTGTTGATCCGATCTCGTGATCGTGGCTGCTACACCCGGCGTGCCGATATCGTCTTGGACTGCCGAGGCCCAACTTCGGGAACCTCTGGTTGGGGACCGGCTGGTAGTCAAACGATCGTGGAAACCGAGTCCCTCGTTCATGTTCAACGTTGGCTTCCAGGCGATCCTCGATTTGAGATCCGCGACGTGCAAGGCAAGCAAACTATTCTCTTCGGCCAGTCGGATCAGGCCATTCTCTTCGCACGAGAGTGGCAAAGCTTGCTCGAGAATAGCTCGTCTTCCCATGTTACCGATTCACTCCGGCGAATGTCCCCCATCGATAAGTCGATCAAGGCGAATGACATCGATGCTCCAGAACACAAGCTCGACCTTAAGTTGATTTGGCTTATTCCAAATGTATCTTTATCGTCGGATGCGAAAGCGATTCAAATCGCGTCCGAGCTTTCTGGAAAGCATTCCGATCCAAAGCAATTCTCGTTTCTTACGGTCCGAGGGATCGAACGGTCGGTGCGCGATGAGACGGGGCGATGGAATTTGCAGCTACTGCTTGCTGACGACTCGACGGTAGAGCTTGTCGGGGACGTCTTTGCACCATTCCCGAACTCTCGCCCGACCCCATCAATTGGTAGAGAACTTCGGTCCCAAGAGTTCGCGTTTCGAACCCAAATGGAAGACGAGTCTGCACCAACTCGACCGTTGTTTTATGTCGACTGGCCCGGGTGGAAAGTTGGGACGCACGAACCACAGTACTATCGGCTAGGTTCGATCGAACATCCAAATGATCCGATGGGGCTACCGGAAGCCTATCAACAAATTCGAGAACTTTTCGCATTGCTTGGCGCTCGCGAGAATCTGAACTTGTACGATATTGTTTGAAGGCGAGACTTCGGCAGTTCGTCCAAAGTCTGACGACTTCGGCTACATCTCCAGGAAGTTTGCTTCGTGTCCGATGCCCCAAAACGAGATTTTCGATTCCTCCGGATTTACCGTCTGAAGCTGCGAACTGAGTTCGACATGGTATTCGATCAAGGGATCGTCACGTCCGATAGCGTTCTGGTAACGCACGCCGTTCGGAATACCCTTGGCTATACGCGAATTGGGCTCTCGATTTCCAAGCGAGTCGGTTCATCGCCGATTCGGAATCAGTGGAAGCGATGGATGCGAGAAGCTTATCGACTCAATCGCCACGTATTACCGGTCGGATTGGATGTCGTTATTCGCCCGCGACGAGGGGCGAATGGGAGCTTTCACGCGGTCGAGAAATCGATGATGAAGCTCTTTCGAGAGCTCGACCGAAAATTGTCCAGGTAGCCTGACTTATGCGTAACTCGAGTCGCCGTCTTGATCGATTCCGAGCCGCATTTGCAACTCTTCAAACTGACGAGCGAACTTATCGCTGCTGCTGTGCACGTGCTCCGCTTCGGTAATGAATCGAATATCTTTGTCGGGATAGACGTCATGTGAAATCAGAATTCGCTCGAAAGTCTCGAGAGGTGTGCCATAGACGATCAACATCTTGTGTTCGTCAAACTGTATCTCTTGTCGCTTGCCTGGGTTCAAGACAGCGATACCTGTGCATCCATCGTTCAGCAACATCTCTTCAAAGTCATACAGCATGCTCTTGAGGACTGGCACGTCGATATGATCGCGATACATATCCTCATGTCCGCCGCCGCCATGATGACTGGTTTCAAGAACAACGTCGACGACTTCACCCAAGGGATCGAGGAGATCCATGAATAGGTCGAACAATCGTTCTTTGGATGCAGTCGCCATAATCACAGGGATGCTAGTCTTCGATTGCGGATCGACATACGCATCGTGGCGGAAGCCTTGGCGCGGTACGACCTTCAAATCGTATGACGGTCGAACGGCATCGGTCAGGTCGAATGCGCCGTAGCGATAGACCCCGAGATGTGCCTCGAGTGCCTCATCGTCCAACCTTTCAAAACTGGAGGACGATTGCTTGCTTTGGGTCGCCTCGTTAGTGGCGGTGTTGTTTCGGGAGAAACCTGGCATGGAGCCCATCGGAATCGCTCGATCTTTTCTATGCGGACGAAAATTGGATAGTCCGTGCCCACGTCGGGCACATACCCGGTGACGGGTTGGAACAAACAAAGCTAGGTCACGCAAAACAGCTCGGAATTCATTTTGCGGAGAAGCCCCTAATTTTTCCCCATTTTTCAAGCTCGCTATAATCGTTACGATCGGAACACTTTTGCCCCGCTGCGAGGAAAAAACGAACGTGAAGTACGTGATCGACGGTTACAATCTCCTCCATGCGAGCCCCCTGATTCAAACAGGAAAAGGCCCGAAATGGCTAGAAAAACAACGATTTCGGCTGCTAAACGCCCTGGCCTCGTCGCTATCGACCGCCGATAGATCGGAGACAATCATTGTTTTCGATGCTCGCGAGTCCCCCGTAGGCATTCCGTCCGAATACGACTTTCAAGGAATCCACGTCCGTTTTGCACGAGATCACGCCGAAGCCGATGACCTGATTGAAGAATTGATCGCTGCGCACGCTTCGACGAGCAGTCTGACCGTCGTTTCATCCGACACGCGACTTCAGAAAGCCGCAAAACGACGCAAAGCCGCGTTTTGCGATAGCCGAGATTGGTTCGATTCGTTGCAAACGCCTGCGCAATCGAGCGTTTACGAATCAGCCATACCAGATCCCGAGCAAAAGAAAGATGGAACGCTCGATGCAAAAGAAGTAGCCGATTGGATCGCCAAAATGGGAACGGACCAGCCGAGCAACAAATCGATCAAGAAGCAGATTCCGCCTTCAAGAATCTCGTCAAAGCTCCGAGCCAAACGAAAACCACCTCGGGATTGATGAATGGCTTGCGCCGCAGTTCTCGGTCCCAGGCTCCGCCTGGGCTGCGCGACAGGAGCAGTTTGCGAAAAATGCATTGATGCGCTTTTTGTTCTGTTGCTCTCGAAGAAAATATGACCTTGTTCCCCCCTCTCCCCAGTCTTCTGCAATACTGTTCGGCACGGTTTTTAGGGATGAACAGCTATTATTTTGGTGGCAATTGGCACGGCATTTGCGCTGTTTTGTCGGTAGTATCATACTACTGCCAAATCGACATTGCTGCGCGCCATGGCCAACAAGAAAAATAAAATCCGATCGTCTGACTTGCAGGGCTTCAAGTATTTCAGATTGCTTGACGAGCTACTGAAACGTCTAAGCAACGTAGGCACTGAGAGAGATAAGGCTGGTAATCGCCGCCTGCATTGCGATGACTATGTTGCGTTGCTGCTTCTCTATTTCTTTAGTCCAACAATTACCAGCCTGCGCAGCTTGCAGCAAGCATCTGAGTTGGATAAAGTCCAAAAGCTCCTCGGAGCGAAGCGAACCTCACTCGGCTCGCTTAGCGAAGCTGGTTCGGTCTTTGAACCCGATTTGGCCGGCGAAATCATGAAGGAATTGGCTAATCAAGCGATTCCTTTGCTTCCTAGTTCCGATGCACAAGCACTCAAAAATTTGACGGCCGTCGATGGAAGTTACTTCAACTCCATTGCTCATACTGCCTGGGCGCTCTGGAGTACCGACCAACCAGCAGCCAAATTGCACTTACATTTTTCCGTATTCGACGGTGTCCCGCGTCAAGCAATTGTCACACCCGGAAAATGCTCTGAACCCGATGTCCTGCGTAAGACCCTCGAACCAGGACGACTTTATGTCACGGATCGAGGATATCAAGATTACAGGCTATTTCGTGACATCCTGGATGTTGGCTCATCGTTTATTTCACGTGTCAAAGACAATATTGCGTATCAACCCCAAGAAGAGCGAGAACTTAGCGAAGAAGCGAGTAAGGCAGGCGTCATCAAAGACATTCTCGTCTCTCGAATTGGTACCGATCATCACAAAGACGAAATCGAACAACCTTTGCGAATTATCATTGTCAGCACGACAGATAGTTCAGGAAAACCGATCGAGCTATGGTTGGTTACCGACCGTCTTGATCTTCCCGCCGAAACGATCGCCTTGGGATATCGGTACCGTTGGACAATTGAATTGTTCTTTCGTTGGTTCAAGCAAATTCTCGGCGCAAGGCATCTCATTTCGACGAAGGAAAACGGCATCACGATGCAATTGTATGCAGGCTTGATCGCCAGTCTTTTGATCGTGCTTTGGACGGGTTTAAAGGCCAACAAACGTACATGGGAGATGGTCCAGTTCTATCTCATGGGCTGGGCATCGCTCAATGAGCTAGAACTGCACATCGCGAAGCAGAAGGTCAAGCAGGAGGTTGAGGCCTCCAAAAAATCAAAATAAGCAAGCTCTCTAAGGCACATATCGCAGGTATGTACGCCCGAGCCGCTGCATGCGCCGATCGCAAGGACACCTGTAGTCTTCGGCACTCTACAATGTCGTATCTCCAAACGCGTGCCCCAATCAACTAAGATGCACGCAGCCGCAAGCAGCGTGCCGAACAGTATTGGCAAAGCCGGGGGAGAGGGGGCTGATATTCCTTATCATTGCGACATTTCGGTTTATCCAAACGGGGCGACAACTGAGCGAGCCACAACCAGGCTCATCTCGACGGAAACCCATTCTTGAGAAGCGACTCGATCGGCGGCGCGTCGCGTTCACCGATGTTTTCAAAACCGGAGGTTGGCTTCGACTTTGCCGGGACGAACTTGATCCGTGTCGCAACGCCTTTCCCGTAAGCGAGACCGGTGATCTTGAGTTGCTCAATCTTGTCCTCCGCACGCACGCCGACTTGCTTTTCGTAGATAGCGCAATCGGTGATAGTCACGTGAGCGCCACCACGACTGCCGGGGCCGCGAACG
>JANPLJ010000379.1:0-6584 GCA_031426475.1 Pirellulaceae bacterium
TATCCGATAACAAAGACGACGATAATGGCAGTCAACATGCGGCTTGGCGTCCTTTGAAGGGATCAACGAGACTTCGAATCAACGGAGTAGGACTTTTCCTAAGTCCACCAGACTAATAGAGTTTTGCCTGATTGACCAGCGGATGCTCTACTTCATTTGAACGAATCGTTGCCGACGTAGCGCCTCGCGTTTTATCCAATTTAGAGGCTAGTGCTTTGGGGAGCCGAGTTCGGACAAGGCTCGAAAAACAGCGACCACAGCGATTCCTCCAAAGTCTGACGACTTCGGCTACGTTGGGTGATCGCAACCTTTCCGTTCGATAGAGCTTGGCTTTATACCATTGCCAACGCTCGATCGATTCGCGTCAGCGTCGAAATGCGGCCGAGGATCTCACAATAGTCGAAAAGCCCGAGCCCGTTGGCTTTGCCCGATACGGCAACGCGAAGCGCTGCCGCTATCTGACCGAATTTTAAACCGCGAGCTTCGAGAAACTCTTTCAGCAAGGTTTCCAGAGCCGTCGATGTAAAGTCAGGGGCATTCACAAGCACTTCGCGAAAGTCTTTCACTAGCGAAATGGCCGTCGGGTCGTTCTTCAATCGCTTGTCAAAGACAGCCGGGTCGAACGCAAGTTGGTCATCGGCAACGAAAAGCTCGTCGAATTGCAAAATGTCGCCTGCGACTTTGATGCGGTCACCGGCCGCGACCAAAATCTGCTTGAGTCGATCGCTGACCTCGCATGGCGGTGGGTCGCTGACCCATTTCGCTTTCTGCAAGTAGGGCAGGACCATCGCGACTTTCTTCTTCATATCTAAAGCGTTCATCCAACGCGTTTGGAATGCGACCAGCTTTTGAGGATCGAAGGAAGCCGCCGATTTGTTGACTCGTTCCAGCGAGAAAACGCGAATAGCCTCTTGGAGCGTAAAGTGCTCCGTCGAGTCATCGAGCGACCAACCTAACAACAGCAGGTAGTTTAAGATCGACTCTGGCAAGAATCCCATCGCTTGATAAAAATCGGTGACGACTGGATTGAACGCCTCCTTGGTCGTCACCAAATTCATTTTCTTGGCGATCATCGCACCGTGCTCGTTGAGCGCCGCAAAATCTTTTTGCTTGAGATACTGATCGAGCTTTCTCTTGCTGAGCTTGCTCGTACCACCGGGTTCGGCGACGTAGGGAAGATGCGCGTACAGCGGCAGCTTGTAGCCAAGGCTCTGTGCAATGAAGATTTGTCGCGGCGTGTTTGGAAGATGTTCTACGGCCCGCACGACATGCGTGATCTCGAACTCGGCGTCGTCAACGACGCTTGCCAAGTGATACAAGCAGGTGCCATCGGCTCGTTGGATCACATGATCGGCTTCCCCAGCCCATTCGAACGACATATCACCGCGCACCAAATCATGAAATTGACATTGCCCTTCGCGAGGCATCTTCAACCTAACAACAGCCGTTCGACCTTCCGCTTCAAAGGCTTTCGCTTGTGCATCATCGTTTGCCATCCAGCGACGATCATAGACAAATTGCTCTTTAGCCTTTTCGGCAGCTTCGCGAAGTGCTTGTGTTTCTTCGGCTTTTGCATAATCGCGATAAGCATGTCCCGACGCCAACAACCTTACAACGGCCGCCTTGTGACTAGCCGACCGCTGCGACTGGAAGTACGGAGCATGCGGGCCGCCGATGCCTGGTCCTTCATCCCAATCGAGCCCCAGCCACCGGAAGCCATCCAGGATAGGCTGTAACGCTTCTTCGACATTTCGTTGAGCATCGGTATCGTCGATGCGTAGGATGAACTGGCCACCTGCTTGTTTGGCTAGGAGATAATTAAACAGAGCGGTACGAACACCGCCGATATGCAAGTATCCGGTTGGGCTGGGGGCAAAACGTGTTCGAATCGTCATAGGATGTTGCAATCGATCATGAATAAGGCGACTCCCGCGAGCTCGCAGGAGAGCTAGATGGATTGGCTCGTTGGCATCCATCGAGGCCCCATCATACCGGGATCGAATACATTAGAAAGGTGAGACGGCAGGTCGCGAAGACGTTACCAGATTTTTTCGGTTTCAATCGTGATATCCGGTAGTATGCTCAAACGGATGTTACGTGTTTCTGGTTGTAAAGCGTATTTACCATCAGTGAGTACCCATTGATCGATCTTTTGTTCGAAAGGATCGACCACCCAATACTCCGGTACTCCAGAGCGTTCGTAGAGTTGTTTCTTAACAGAGTTATCGTAGCCAGCCGTCGAAGGCGATAAGATTTCGACGACGAGGTCCGGCGCGACTTTGATTTTGGTGGGTGTGATTTTCTTGATGCTCTTGTTCAGAACGATCACGAGATCGGGTTGAACGATATCGAAATCCGAAAGCTGCACGTCGACAGGAGCATCGAAGAACAGCCCGAGCCCGGCGAGCTCGATCTTCGTATACAGCTGGTATTGTAAGTGTTTTGAAACGCTTTGATGTTGTGTGCCAGGTGCAGGATTCACGTAGTGATCTCCATCGATGATTTCATGACGTCGCCCGTCATCGGGAAACTGTACGTAATGCTCGTAGCGAAATTTTTGAGAATCAGATGTCGACGTGCTCATAGACAAACTCCTTCATTCCATGCTTCAATGATGATCGAAGTTCAGCCTACACGCAATATCGACTTATCGAGCAGCTGAATTGCGTTGCCTGGATTGAGAATTGATGTCTTCACTCGTAGCCGAAGTCGTCAGACTTCGGACGAAGCGCCGTAAACATGGTTTGCTCGCGCTTCATCCGAATTCTTACGAATTCGGCTACCCAGAATTTTGGTTTGGACAAAGCTTAGCTGGACAGCGCCACGTTGCGCTGGAGTCCAGGCTTTAGCCGCTTTTTGCGCATCCAAGGTGCTCGGCGCCTAAAGGCTGCACTCCAGCCAGGTTGCGTTCGACTTTCGAGTTCAAGGTGGCGCTGTCCAGTTAGTCTTTTATCTTGAAGAGTCGCTTCAATGCGCTCAGAAGCGTTGCGTGTTCGTCGGTCGTGCTTTCTTCTCGGAGCGATTGAAGCGGCGAGTGGAGCATTTTGTTGACGAGACGATCGAGTGTTTGCGAGATTTCGTCGAGCGATTCTGGGCTGACCGAATGATTCGATAGGCGGTTGCAAAGCCGTTCGAATTCCGCTTGTTTGATCTGTTGCGCCTGCTCACGGAGCGCCTGGATCGTCGGTCCGGTTTGGCGATGTTGGATGTCGCCGATAAAGCGAATCGTTTCCTCGCTGATGATCCGTTTCGCAATCGGCCATTGCTGGCGGCGGAAGTCGAGGTTCCGATCACAGACCTTCTGAAGATCGTCGACCGAGTAGAGGTAGACTTGGGGAAGTTGGCCAATGCGGTCATCAAAATCGCGAGGGACTGCTAGGTCGAGTATCAGTTGAGTACTGCGCTTTTTGCGTCGATCGTGAAGCGATTGATAGACTTCGAGGCTCATAATCGGTTCGTTCGCGGCCGTCGTGCTGATCACGAGATCGGCCTGCATGATGCAAGCGCCCAGTCGATCCCAATCTTCGGTTGCGACCGCCAAGCTACCGTGAAACTCATGGTTAAAAGCGTCGGCAACCTGTTGGGCTCGTTCGGCACTTCGATTGACGAGTGTTACGCGCTTTGCACCGGCGGCGTGAAGGTAACGGAGCGCCTCCTCTCCCATTTCACCGGTACCGACAATCACGATCTGTTTATCATCGAGTCGCTCAAAAAACTCAGTGGCGATCTCGCTTATCGCAACGCTTGGAACACTGACTCGCTTGGAATGAATTTCGGTTTCGTTCGTGACTCGCTTGGCGACATGGCTGGCGTGTTGAAAGGCGGCGTGAACGATGGGACCTGCCAGCTCGGCGGCGTTGGAGACTTCGTACGCTTGCTTGACTTGCGAAAGGATTTGTGACTCGCCGACGACGAGGCTATCGAGACTGGATGCGACGGTAAACAAATGTTCGATCGCCTGTGCGTCGGAGAAGTTTTTGAGATGCTGTTCGTAGTCGGTCGAACTTTGGTGATGAAAGTCGAGTAGGAATTGCCGCAAGAATCCGACGTTGGGGACGGCGTTTTCATCTGCTCCGGCGGCATACAGTTCGACGCGATTGCAGGTGCTCAACAATACGGCTTCCACGCCAGGGCATTGGCTCTTGAGCGCGCTCAATGCCCGACGAATTTGCTCCGGCGAGAACGCGAGTTGTTGGCGAAGTTGCAGCGGCGTGTGATGATGGCTGCAACCAATCATGTGCAGCTTCATGAAAATGCTCGCAGTTCTGTGAACGCAGTCGCTTGATAGGACTTCTTGCCCCCCCTCGCCCCAGTCTTCTGGGGAGAGGGGGACGGGGGGTGAGGGGGCGAGTCACTCGAAAAGTCTGGCCCCTCCCCCCCGGCCCCTCTCCCCGAAGACGGGGAGAGGGGGGAATAGCTGCTGGTCGGGTTGGTTCGGCCATGCGGAGCGGCGAAGACCAGGATGAGCGCTAAGAATACGATCAGAAACGATGCGATATTCAAATAAGCCGACCAGCTCGTGGCCCTGAGAGATGCTTGCCATTCAAGGATCGACGCGATGACTAGCCAAACCAGCAGACCGCCGGAAAAGACGATGCCGCTTTCGAGCCAATTAACGCTGCCGTGCCTTTGAAAGTTCAGGACGACACCCGAGACAAGGCCGCATGCGATGGCGATCGTCGAAACGACCAAACAACCTCGGCCAAGCGTATGCAGATATTCAAGCGAAGGTAACCGAAGCGTCCCCGCCATCCCGCGTTTCGTCTTCAACCGATACTCCTGAACTATATTCATCATGGCCGCGGCCAAGCCCAAGGTGACCGCTACCGTTCCAAGACTTAACGATCCGCCGTGAATGTATCGCCAGAGTCCGGTCGAGGCAGTTCGGTCGAACGGTTGTCCTGAGCGAACGGCAAGCGCGCCGAGGATCATACAGAGAACCAATGGCAGCAAGAACGGCCCTATTGCGTTTGTTGGGCGCCGAACTGCGAGGAAGACGTAAATTGCGGCAAGTATCCATGATGCGAGCAAGCTCCAATCGAAAAGCGTCGCAGGCAGCGAGCCTTGCCCCATCGATTTACTCACCTCAATCCAACGATCCCACAAAAACAAACCATGTGTAACGAGTCCAATGATTGCCATCATTAAAACGACAACCATACGCCATGGCATCTTCGTATAGAGCCTCGACAACTCGAGCGCTAGTACGATGACGTAGCTCAAGAAAAAACAGCTTACTGTGACGCCACTCTGCATTATTAAGATTTCTGATACGGCGTGTTGGGTGGGTTGGCCTAATGGAGAAGCCAATTTTGTGAGCGGCTGATCGGACTCCACCATTCTACTTGCCATGTGTCGCGAGGAGAACGGACTAAACGAGTCAGAACTCAGATCCGATTGGGTAGCTAACAGATGCGACCAAATGTCGCTTAAGTCAAACCGCACTTGAATAGTTTGGTCGTTTACGGCCATACTAGCCGACAAAATGAAGCTGGAGACGGTGCTAACGACGTTAGGATGCTGGGCGGGCGCGCCGAATTGCGGTAAGCTCTCGACTAAATTCGCCGGCGAGCGTGTTGAAATCGGCTACGAAGTCCGGTTTTAAGCAAGTGTTTCGAATTCCTTCAGCGAAGAACTTTTGGATTGCGGTTTCGATTATGCAACGCTTTTTGTTTCCACGCTGGACCAACAAATTCTTGCTACTTTTGGGTGGCCTGATCGTTGGCGGTGGCGCTTTGTACGCGACTCCTTTATTTTTGGCGGCTACCAGCCCGGTTACGTTGAATGTCGGGTACGAACCGGTTCAGCCGGTACCGTTTAGCCACACCATCCATGCGGGTCAATTGAAGATGGACTGTCGATATTGCCACAACTCCGTGGACAAAGCAGCCCATTCGACGGTTCCAGCAACCCAGACTTGCATTAATTGCCACAGTCCGATGACGCCAACGGGTCCTCCGGTCTACTCTGCAGTGCATTCGACCAGCTCCAAGCTCAAGGCGGTCCACGACAGCTGGCGAACGGGCGAATCGATCGACTGGGTTCGAATTCACCGTTTACCAGACTATGTCTACTTCAACCATTCAGCCCACGTCACTCGTGGCGTCTCTTGCGTTTCTTGCCACGGTCGCGTCGACAAGATGGATGTCGTGTACCAAGCCAAGGATCAATCCATGGCGTGGTGTATCGATTGCCATCGAAATCCAGAGCCACACCTAAGACCAGCCGAGTTTGTGACCAAGCTTGACTGGAAAGCAGAAGATATTGGCGAAAACCCGCATGAGCTGGGTGCTCGCCTGAAGAAAGAAAAGAACATTCAGCCCATGACTAATTGTGCGGTCTGCCACCGATGAACTATCCGCTCCCAAATCAGAATAAGAAATATTTTCGTAGTCTTGGCGAGCTGGAGAACTCACCCGAGTTCGATCAGTTTCTTCAGCGCGAATTTCCGATGGCTGCCTCCGAATTTCCAGAGGGCGTTTCGCGACGTCGATGGCTTCAGTTGATGGGGGCCTCGTTGGCCTTCGGCGGAGCGGCCGGATGTCGATATCAACGCGAAGAATTTGCCGAATTCGTTGTGAAAC
>JANPLJ010000380.1:0-1952 GCA_031426475.1 Pirellulaceae bacterium
GTCTCGCCATCATGGTTGTTCAAGCTTAAGTTTTAGGTAGCCGAATTCGTCAGAATTCGGAAGATGCTCAAATCGCGATGTCCACGGCGCTTCGTCCAAAGTCTGCCGACTTTGGCTACCTGCCTGTTTCGGCTACCGGCCGGCTTGGGCTACGAGTGCAAATCCTCGAACCAATCCGCATGTATAACGCGTTTGAAAGTTGCTCGCAACCAATTGCGCTACTTTGTAGTTGACCGGGTTTTCAGGCAATAGGCGACAACGTATCTTATTCGTCATGGATATCATACATTTCACCGCTGCCGAGATTTCGCGACAAATTCGTGCGGGACAAGTCTCCAGTGAGCAAGTAACCGTCGCGTATTTGGATCGCATCGCTTCAAGCAATCCGAAAGTCAATGCTTTTCTCAGTGTCGCCGGCGAGCGAGCGATCGAACGAGCGAAACGACTCGATCAGACTCGCGCGACAGCGGGCGGTTCGGCCAGTGCCGGGGAATCACTACTTCGAGGCGTTCCTATCGCTATCAAGGATGTCCTGTGTACCACGGACGCACCGACGACGTGTGCTTCGAAAATGCTTGAGAAGTTCGTCTCGCCTTACAATGCGGGAGTCGTCGAACGGCTGGAGTCGGCTGGGATGGTCACGCTGGGCAAGACCAATATGGACGAGTTCGCGATGGGCGGATCGACGGAGAACAGCGCGTTTGGATCGACGAAGAACCCATGGAATTTGGATCGAACGCCGGGCGGCAGTAGCGGTGGTTCGGCTGCCTGTTTGGCTGCGGCGCAAGCACCACTATCGATCGGAACCGATACCGGAGGATCGATTCGACAACCCGCCGCGTTTTGTGGAGTCTGCGGGCTCAAGCCAACCTATGGTAGGGTCAGTCGGTATGGTTTGGTTGCTTTTGCGAGCAGCCTCGATCAAGTCGGGCCGATGGCGCACACGGTGGAGGATCTCGCGCTTTTGCTCCAAGCAATTGCAGGGCATGATCATCGCGATTCGACCAGTATCCCAAGTGCAGTTCCCGACTATATGGCATCGTTGAATGGCGGTTGCAAGGGTTTGCGAGTTGGCGTTATTCGCGATCATTTAGATAATGATGGCCTCGATAACGAGATTCGTCAGAGTATTTTGAAAGCGATCGACGTTTTTCAGCAAGCTGGCGCGACGATCGTCGATGTCGCGTTGCCGAATACCAAGTATTCGATCGCGACCTACTATATCATTGCTCCTAGCGAAGCGAGCAGCAATCTCTCTCGCTACTCTGGAGCCCACTACGGCTATCGTGCGGCACCGAGCAAGGCGCTGGCCAAGGATTCGTCGGCATTGATCGATATGTACTGCCGCAGCCGATCCGAAGGCTTTGGGGCGGAAGTCAAACGTCGAATTATGCTAGGCACATTTACGCTGAGCGCTGGCTACTCCAACAAGTACTATCTTAAGGCTCTCAAAGTCCGGCGGCTCATTCGTCAAGATTACGACACGGCATTCTCGAAAGCCGACGTGATCCTTGGACCGACGACTCCGACGACCGCGTTTCGGCTTGGGGAAATGTCGAACGAACCGGTGCAAATGTACCTGGTCGATCTCTATACGGTCGGAGCGAACTTGGCGGGGATCCCAGCGCTTTCGATTCCGTGTGGCGAGACCAAGAGCGGCATGCCGATCGGAATGCAGTTGCAAGGACCGCCGCTGGCAGAAGGCACTTTGCTTCAAATCGGTCATGCTTATCAACAATTGACTCAAACCAAACCGCGTTGGCCACGACTATGAGTGATATCGGATATCGAATGGTGGTTGGGCTAGAAGTGCACGTCCAACTCAAGACTCAAACCAAACTCTTCTGTCGATGTGCGACGGTCTTTGGTGCTTCGCCGAATACTTTGGTTTGTCCTGTTTGTTTGGGAATGCCGGGCAGCTTGCCAGTCTTGAATCGTGAAGCGGTACAGCT
>JANPLJ010000381.1:0-5587 GCA_031426475.1 Pirellulaceae bacterium
CATGTCGATGGGGTTGACGATACGCGATAGCGACCCCTGGCCAACCGAACCGCCCCCAAATCGCATGTCAGCCATCGCTATATAGTTTAGGAAGATCCCGGAAAGCTCCTGATCAACCTTACCTTGCTCGCGTGCGACATCGTTTCGAATTTCGATTCCGCCCCAGTTTCCTCGTTGTGGCGTCGTCGGCAACGGATTCGTATCGCGCCCGATGGTTTCGTCAAAATACGACGTAAAATAGACGCTGTTCGTCGGAGTTCCAAGGACTTGGATCGAGGCGCCGCTTCGATCCGAGGTGGATGAATCGCTTCCGACAAGAATCTCTGCAGCGGAGAGTTTGAAGACGGCTCCGGCGTCGATCATCAAGCTAACGCCGCGAGGGACGTTGAGTTCGCGTCCATCATCGAGAATCGGTTTGTTCAGTCCACCATCGCCGATTTCATAGGCGAGCCGCGACGTTAGGCTGGTCGAAGGACCGATCCCAAGAACGCGTATAATGTCATTTGGCCTTGCGATTGCAATGGCATCCTGAATTCTTCGATAGGGGTTCGTCAACGAACCCAGTATGTTGGTGGCTGTTGTGGCATTCTTGTCGACGTAGATTGTGCGAGGAGCGCCTGCCGGTGCTAAGTTGATAGGTTCTGCGACACGAAACCAATAGTTGAATTCTCCTCCCGGAGTGCCATCGCCGTCCCCGTCCAAGGGTGTTCGCGAAAGGTCCTCGATCGTCGAATTCGCAAGCGCTGCTTGCCTATAATCGACCCGCAACTGATAGATACCATCAGAAAGGCCACCGCTTCCGCTCCCTTTGATCGCTGGGTCATAGCTCTCATTCCCCTTGGCGGTTACCGCCAAGAAGTACTCGTAACCAGCTTTACCCTCCACTTCGAAGCGTATCAACGAGTCGTTACTAAGATAGTTGTCGTTCGACGACAAAAGCGTAACGACTTGATTCGCATCGCGACGGTACAACCGAAGGTGTGAATCGAGACTGCTCGAATTCGAAAGTGCTTCCGCGACCGTCTGCGCGACGATGGTTCCTTTTTCTCCAACGGGAATCGTAAAGCGATAGACATCGACATCACGATTGTCGGGGCGATGAAGATTTTGTCCGTGAGCGATATCGATGTCGCCCGGGAAGATTTGTTCAAGTGGATTCTCAACCCTTCCCAGCAGGGGCTCAAACCCCTGAATCGTTCCAGGCGGAGCATCATGCGTCTGTCCTAGTCCGATCAGCGCCCCAATAATTCGCATCGACTCAATAAAGAAATTCGGCCCTACGACATCCAATGGCGTTTGCAATTGCTGTAACAATAGCACGGATCGCTGACCATCGAGAAACATCGGATTGGAGATTAAGGTTGGATCGATCGAATCGTTGACAAGATTGTCGCGTTGTGTTCCGTATCCGAAGTCATTATCCCAAAGCTCGGAACCATCCAGGATTGCTAAGTTTAAACGACCGTTCAGATCATTCGTCGCTCTTGATACAAAAGACCCCGGTCCGCCGGGGGTGTTGATTATCCCAGACAACATGTCACCGACGACTACCTGCAACGTTGCTGAACCGTCAGGTGCCACAAGTCCAGTCGTTTCAATAAATTGAATACCCAGGGAGGCGCTATAAAACTCGAAGACTTCTCGTACTCGTTGCCGTTGCACATCGCTGATAGCAGATGTAATCGGACGGCCCTGGCTATCCTGCGCGAAGGGCTGATTCAACAAGAAGGAATAATAGCGGTTCGTCGTGTATCGACTTCTATCTGCAGTACCGTAAAGTGCTGGTTCGTCTTGAATGTCCCGCGTACCTGGATCCATACTGCTTCCAGGAAAGTCGAGATTCAACTGATTGTCTGCAGTCGCAACAATCTGCTCGGTGATAATGTGCGAAACATCCCCGGAAAGACTTCCCAGAGTCGCGACAGACGAATCAAGGGTATCACCCGCATCGGTTGCTCGCGACGTCACGATCGGAACGCTGCGTGTCGCCATCTGGTTCGAGCCAATTCGCAACCGAAAGGTACCAGAGCCCGTCGTCAGCAGATCGTTCGCTCCGCTGAATGTGAGCGTCGCTTTGTTGAGTACTGGATCATAGGCGATCGAGCTCGGATTGCGGATAATATCGTCTTTGGAGTTCACCGAGTCGGCAGTGTTGATTAGCTGGTAGAATCCTGGCGACGTCGCGCTTGCACTCAAATCATCATCGTTAAAGTAGACTTCGATTTGATTTCGATCGGTGTTTAGGATCGTTTGACCTGGATTAGCGGGGTCCGCAATGCGCGTCGGTTGCGGTACAACGGCAACGATCTTGGCGCCAAGCTCCAGATTCATGAAAAACGAATCTCGATTGCCCGAACGCGGTCGAAGGCTCTTGCCATCGACATTGCGGACCGGAGTGGCGCTTCCCGCGCCAAGTACATCAATACGGTAGAAGTCGTCGGGAAGCGGTTCTGCAAACCGAGCGATCACGATACGATTCGATTCGCCGAATCCAATATAGGAAGGGGTGACGGGAATGGTTGTCCCTGTTGCAAAATTCTGATCGACGTTTCCTTCACGGCTTATCTGTATTCCGTTTAAAGATGCAGGTTCGATCGATTGCGATCCGTCAAAACGGAAGACAATTTCGCGAGGAGACTCATTCAATACATTTGCCGTCGTACCCGTTTGATTTGCATCGAGCGTCGACCCTGAATTGGTCGAAATCGAGAGCAAACGCGGACCCAAATCATTCGCCATCAACTCGCGCCGTTCAAGATTCTCGAAAAGAATCTCCCGGAATAGCTGACGACGTTTGTTTAGTCCGAAAACTTTGTTCCCACGATACGGTAGAGGACGCATTATTGATTCTTCTTCTCTGGGTTAATAAGCACTAAGCGAAGTTTTCGCGGAGCTACAATCTTGCCGCTTCTTTTGCAGCTACACTTCACCTAACACAATGTTGCCTAAAGGACTGGATGCTCGACCCACTTCTTCAATGGGATCGATAGGTCTAAAACTTAATAAAAACGGGACAACAAAACGACAAACTACCACCAGCGGTCAAAAGACCGCTGTTTCAACAACTCATGGGATTGCGAAGTTGCAATCTATTAAAATCACTATATTCTCCGATCGAGCGGATCCAGAATCTCTGAAAGTACCGCATCAACCGCCAATGAGTCAATCTTCTTGCGCTCCGTGAGACTCGATAGTGACTCGGCGATAAACTCATTTTCACCATACTCTTTGATCGCGTGATCCGACGGTGGTGTAAATGCGAAAGGCGTTCCGATCGACTGCATCGGAATCATTTGATTCTGTTGCGTTGCGAGAACGTTCTCGCTCCAAACGTGATTCGTATTCACAACCGTCGAGGTTGCGACGATCGGCGTCGAATAGTCCCCTTCTCCTTCGCCGCTTGTAGCACTTGACTGCCGATTCAACGCGTTGATAACCTGCAAGACGTCGACCGGCGAGATAAAGTAATCACCGTTGACGTCCCGGTAAGGGGCTGGTTGGTACGTCAGATTACCGATCGGTATACTGCTTCCGTTTCGGGCAAGGAAGTTGATGACGATCAACGCATCGACTGGCGATACAGCCCCATCCGCATTGACGTCGAATTGGACAAACTGATTTTGATGTGCCGAAGCATTTAGCGCCGTAAAATTAATCGTGACCGTCGTCTCCTGGCTTTGTGCCCCCGAAGCATCGACGGCACGGAACGTAAACGTATCGCTCTGTCCAGGCTGACCTCCTGCGTTCGGAGTGTAAGTGAACGTTCCGTCCGCATTGAGCAAGACATTTCCGCGAGTCGGTTGACGAACTAATACCGAGTTGATGGCGTCACCTTCGGCATCGGTCGAGCCGACTAACAACCCGTCGTCATTCAGATTTGCATTAGCGGTTCCATTCGCATCGAAAGTGACCAGACTACCGTTGGCCGAAACCGAGTAGCTGCGGGCCGATGCGGTCGGGGCATCGTTGACGTTCGCAACGTTCACTACGAATGTTTGTGAAATCTGCTGATTTTGAGCATCGACCGCTTTGACGGTAATGGTAGATTGACCCGACCGATTGGCCGTTAGTGTCAACCGCAATGAACCTCCCGAGACCAGCGTTGTTACCAAGTCGGTATTGCTCGACGTCGCAGTAATCGTCAGTTGTTCACCATTGGTCCCAACATCAGGATCAAAGATGAAGTCTGGGAAAACCGCTAAAACGATCGGCGGAGCATCCTCGACAACATTCTGGTTAGGGATGTTGGCAACGATCCTTGGTGCGTCCTGGACCAAGTCCACAACAATGCTAAGGGTACTGTCGACAAACGCACCCGCGGAATCGGTTGCTCGAACCACGACGCTCGCCGAACCATTTTGATCGGGCAAGAAATCGATGTTCAGAATGCCATTTGCGCCAATCGTTGGGCTTACCATGGTAGGTTTCGTGTTGCTTACGATCGAATACGTAAGCACGTCACCGTTGGTCGCGATGTCTGCATCCGCGAAAACGGTTGTCAAATCGAACGTTCGATCCGGCGCATCTTCGTTGACTCGTACACTCCCCAGCGGTGCGATAACTTGCGGTTGGTCGTTGACCGAACGTACCGTGACCGTGACAGTCCCTCGAGCCGTACGCGGGTCAGGCGAACCGTTCGATTGACCATTATCGGTGATCGTGTAGAAGAAGGTATCGGTACCATTGAAATTCGCGGCAGGCTGGTAAGTAACAGTGTTGCCAACCAATGTCACCGTCCCACCCTTCGTACTGGTTGGATCAACCGACGTAAACGTGATTACTTGTCCCGTTTCACCAGGGCCACCCGCAAGGTCGTTGCCTAGGAAAAGCGAGGTTGGCTGGGCCTGCGACGTGTCTTCGTCTGTCGTGAGCGAATCCGCAGTAGCGATAGGTGCCGTGTTACGATCCGAAATCGTAAAGACGATCGTTCCCGTCGTTGTCCGCGGATCAGCGCTACCATTCGTCGTCCCATTATCGGTGACTAAGAACGTAAACGAATCCGTGCCTACAAAATCAAGTCTCGGCGTGTAGCGGATACGACCGTTGACAAACGTAATCGTACCTCCATTGGTAGATGCGGGATCGACTCGCGTAATCGTCAGAGTCTGGCTCGACTCGTTGGCCGGACCAGGACTTGCAGCTGGAATATTCTTCGGCGGTGCCGAACCTTCACTTAGGAGTTGCGCCGGTGTAACGTCGTAAACCTCATTCTTTTCAAGGTCTTTCGCTCGGTCTTGGACAACGGGAAAATCATTTCTCTCTTTGACAGTAATCGTGACGGTAGCATTGAGCACACTTCGCAAAACGCCGTCGCTCGCTTGGTATACGAATGTGTCTTCTCCAAAGAAGTCAGCTTGTGGCTCGTATGTGAAGCTGCCGTCAAGATTTAACGTCAAAGTGCCGTGTTGAGGACCGGAAAACGGCTGAATTCCAGCGGTGTTCGGATCGTTGTCGACTACAAAACGGTTGGCCGAATCGATGTCCGTATCGTTGATCAAGATTCCCTCAATCGGGGAAACGACTAGACCACCTACTGTATCTTCGAGTGTCGTGAAGTTGTCATTCACGGCGACCGGCGGAGCCCCAG
>JANPLJ010000382.1:0-1690 GCA_031426475.1 Pirellulaceae bacterium
CGGTTCTTTCTGGCGGAGCGATAAGTATACCGGTCGGGATGGTGGTTGGGACGGTACTTGTGTTGATCTACGTTGTAATGGGGGGCATGCTGGCTGTTGCCTACACGGATTTCATTCAGATGATCGTATTGGTCATCGGCTTGAGTTACATCGCTTGGGTTTCATCGAGTCTCGCAGGTGGAACGGATAAAGTCTTTGCCTTGGCGAATGAACGCGACTGGTTCGCGATTCTGCCAGAACCATCGGTCAACGGTTGGCTCTTTTTTATATCGGCAGCCATCACGATGATGTTCGGATCGATCCCACAACAAGATGTCTTTCAACGCGTCATGTCTGCCAAAGATGCTTCGACGGCGAGGAACGGAGCCGTAATCGGCGGGCTGGCCTATTTGGCATTTGCGTTTGTCCCGATGTTCGTCGTGGCATCTTCACTATTAATTATGCCCGAGACAGCCCAGTTGCTTCTCGATAGCGATCCTCAGAAAGTTTTGCCGACATTGATTTTGAACCACATGCCGTTTTTCGCGCAAGTGCTTTTCTTCGGAGCTCTTGTCTCGGCCATCAAATCGACATCGTCCGCAACACTTCTCGCTCCATCGACCAGTTTTGTTGAGAACATTTTGCGACATCTATGGCCAAGCCTCGACGATCGTCATTTGCTTAGTGCCATGCGAATAACCATCGTGGTATTTACAACGATCGTATTAATCTATGCCATTCGCATGCAGGGAACATCGATCTACGATATGGTCTCGGCAGCATATCAAGTTACGTTGGTTGGCTCGTTTGTGCCGTTGTCTTTTGGATTGTATTGGCGAAGTGCCACCACTCAAGGAGCACTTGCCAGCATCGCACTCGGAGTGAGTACGTGGCTAGTCTTGACACTCGTTCCTGCTTTAGGTGAGATGTTACCGAGCCCGCTGGGCGGCTTATTAGCAGCGATCCTTGGAATGCTAATGGGATCGAAGCTACCGCAATGGATTCCTCATTCGCCTGCGTCTGAAGAGAAAACTTATAAAGTACATCCCGAACATCTTGGTCATCAGGGTTAATCGGCAATGGCATGCAATCGAACGCTCGGAAAAAGAATGGTGTCGGGAGTCATTGTTTTGCTTGGGCAGGCTCCGTACCGTGGGGTGGCTCCATGAACGCAAAGTCGATTCGAGGTCGAGGCGTCGGCAATTTATTCGCCCCGTGTACCGTTAAGAAACGGACGGCGTCGCTTGGCACTCCAGCGGACGGACGCCAACTATTTTGGACTCAGTGGTGATTCGATGAACGAGAATAGCTCATCGTACGCGAGCCATCGGGTCTTAAGTCTCTTTGCCCGCTATCCATGGTTGGCGTTCGCAACGATCATCGTCATGACCGTCGTCTCGATGATCGGCTACTATGATCCATATCTAATCATTAGACGACCGATCGACGAAGTTCAACCGGTTGCAGCCCAGCTTGGGTCAACCAGCCAGAATGCTCACACTCCTCGCGGGCAAGCTCGCCGGCGAGCGGAAGCAGCGGGGACAGTCAGCCTTTTCGCGGCTGACGTGGTAATTGTCGTCGAGAGCGACAACATCTTTACCCCCAAGAACACTCAAGCGTTGCGGGCTGCTGTGAGAGAACTCAAGAAGTTACCTCAAGTGCGAAGCATCATGTGGATGGACGAAACTCCGCCGCTAAATATCTTTGGCAT
>JANPLJ010000383.1:0-4552 GCA_031426475.1 Pirellulaceae bacterium
TTCGCCACGGTTTGCAGTTGAGTGTCGTTCGTCCGTGGGCGCAGTATGGTCTTCCACTCGATGAGCAGACATTGCCGCAGAGGCTTAAGGAAGTGGGTTACCAGACTGCCATCAGCGGTAAATGGCATCTCGGTCATTTCCAGCGAGAGTATCTTCCAACTCGGCGCGGATTCGACACCCAGTATGGTCACTACAACGGTATGATCGACTATTTTTCGCACCAACGCGACGGCGGCCATGACTGGCATCGAAACGATCGCGAGAACCGCGACGAAGGCTATTCAACGACCCTCCTGGGCGACGAGGCGGTGCGAGTCGTAGAAGAACATGATCCTAAGATCCCGCTGTTTCTGTACGTCCCCTTCAACGCTCCCCATTCTCCGCTTCAAGTGACGGAAGCGTATCTCCAAGAGTATCCAACGATCGCCGACAAGAAACGTCAATCGTATTGTGCCATGGTACATTGTCTGGATGAACAGGTTGGCAGAGTGGTCGCGTCAGTAGAGAAACGTGGGATGCTGGCGAATACACTCTTTCTGTTCTCAAGTGATAACGGTGGACCGCGCGATTTGGGGGCGACGAACGGGCCGCTTCGCGCCGGCAAAGCAACGCTTTACGAAGGCGGCACGCGCGTCGTTGCGTTTGCGAATTGGCACGGCAAGATCAAACCTGGAACGATCGTAAGCGAACCGATACACATCGTAGATTGGTATCCGACGTTGCTGCGGCTGGCTGGTGTGGTGGCCGATCAACGGCTTGCATTGGATGGGCTGGATATTTGGTCGACGATCACACAAGGGAAACCATCCCCGCACGACGCAATCTTGATCAACTCTATTCCCGAGAGCGGCGCCATCCGTATGGGCGATTGGAAGCTTGTATTGAATGGACGTATTGGTGCAAACGATCTTCAAAAAGCAACGACGAAGGGCAAAGAAAACGCCGGCTCCAAACAAGCAAAGGATAGTGGATCGGATAGCGTCGCCGAACAGATCGAGCTTTTCAACCTGGCAGAGGATCCCTACGAGAAGACAAATCTCGCCAGCCAAAATCCAAGTAAGGTGATTGAATTACGAGCCAGACTGGAAAGCTATGCTCGCGAGGCCATCCCGCCGAAGGCTGAAGAAGAAGCACAATCGAATTTCAAGTCTCCGAAAGTCTGGGGGGCTTTGGACACAATCGATTCCTCTATTCTGCCAAACCCTTCGATTCCTTAGTTGAGAAACTTCACTTTTGGGAGTTCCATTGGATATGATCATTTACGGCGTTGCCATTCTCGCCGCTTGCACCTTGATGGGGCTCGCATTAGGACAATTTCTCGGCAGACTGTGCGGTGTTGATGCGAACATCGGCGGTGTCGGATTCTCAATGTTGCTGTTGATCGCAGCTTCACGCTGGTTAAAGCCGCAGGCATCATCGAGCGCGACCTCAATTGCTGGTATCCACTTCTGGGCCGCGATGTATGTACCGATTGTTGTGGCGATGGCTGCCAGCCAAAACGTTGTCGGCGCTATTCGAGGAGGTCCGGTTGCATTGCTTGCAGGAGGCTTTGCGGCAGCCTGCGGGTTTGTGTTGGTCGCTTTGCTGGGACGCTTTGGGAAACACTATTCTTCAGCCACCCAGGATGAATCGCATCGGGAGGAAGACTCTTGATTGCGATCATCGCGCTCCTTCAAGAGCTGCTCATCAAGAACGGATTGCTTACCGCGTTTGTTTGCGTTGGAGCAACAGTGTGGTTTTCCAATTATCTATCGGCAAACGCAACTCGAGGTCGATTTCACGGGACAGCGATTGCTGTTCTGTTCGGGCTAGTCATGGCCTACGTAGGTGGACTCGTGAGCGGCGGGAAAAATGGTTTGGCAGATATTCCTATCTTCGCAGGTCTCGGAATTCTTGGCGGCAGCATGTTGCGAGATATGGCGATTGTGTCGACCGCGTTTGGCGTTCGTTTTGCCGACCTTCGCGATTCAGGCTGGATTGGGATGATTTCGCTTTTGTTGGGCGTCGTGATGTCGTTCGTTTCAGGAGTCATCGCAGCAATCTTATTTGGGTACCGCGATGCTGCGAGTATTACGACGATTGGCGCCGGGGCGATGACGTATATTGTCGGCCCGGTGACCGGGACTGCCGTCGGTGCGAACTCGGAGGTCATTGCCCTGAGCATTGCGGCCGGACTGATCAAGGCAATTTGTGTCATGATGGTGACTCCGATGATCGCAAAGTCGATCGGGCTGAATAATCCGAGATCAGCGATGATCTACGGAGGCATCATGGGAACGAACGTCGGCGTCATGGCTGGCTTGGCAGCGACAGACCCTAAATTGGTTCCGTACGGTGCGATGACCGCTACGTTCTATACCGGCTTGGGCTGTTTGTTGGGTCCGTCTTTGTTCTTCTTCCTTGTTAAAATATTCACTCTTCAATAACGCGACTATGAATCTTTATTCACTGCTCGAAACCGGCTTTCCCGCCGATCGCGATCAGATCTGTCTGGAAGTTCCGCATGGACGAGATCGATCGTGGAGGGAGATAGAGCAAGTCAGCGCACAGATAGCGAACTGGTTGACATCCCTCGATTTGCCGCTGGGGGCACGGGTTGCTGCAACGGTTGAAAAATCCCCAGAGGCCCTGATGCTTTACCTCGCAACGTTGCGGGCCGGACTTGTGTTCTTGCCACTCAATACAGCTTATCGCGATGCCGAGCTCGAATATTTTTTTGGAAACGCAAAGCCAAGTGTAGTTGTCTGCTCTGACAAGCAGCATAGCTCGACGGAACCGTTAGCAAATAGAACAAACATAGTTCATTGTGTGACTCTGAATGAGGACGGAACGGGGACGCTGTTAGACGCGATTGCGCCGCATCGCCCAGTATTTGAAACCGTCGACGTCAGCAAGGATACGCTTGCTTCGATCCTCTATACATCCGGGACGACCGGTCGAAGTAAGGGTGCGATGCTCTCGCATGGAAACCTCGGATCGAATGCGACCGTGCTGCGAGAATATTGGGGATGGCGAAGCGACGATGTCTTATTGCACATGCTGCCCATTTTTCACATACACGGCCTGTTTGTCGCCGTAAACGGAGCGCTATTGGCGGGCGCGAAGATGATTTGGTTACCAAAGTTTGATGTACAGGATTCGTTGCGTTATCTTCCGCAGAGTACGATCCTGATGGGCGTTCCGACTTTCTACGTTCGGTTGCTTGCAGATCAGCGTTTCACTCGTGAAGTCTGTCAAAACATTCGGTTATTTGTCTCCGGATCAGCACCGCTGTTGCTGGAGACATTCAAGGAGTTTCAGGATCGGATCGGGTACACGATTCTCGAGAGATATGGCATGAGCGAGACCGGGATGTTGGTTTCGAACCCGTATCACGAACGCGACGGCCAGCGATACGGCGGAACCGTTGGCAAGCCTTTGCCGGGTGTAAGCCTGCGTATCACGAGCGACGAAGGCTTCCCTTGCGGCCCCGGAGAGATCGGAATGATCGAAGTGCGAGGGCCAGGCGTCTTTCTTGGCTATTGGGAAATGCCGGAAAAGACTCAGGAAGAATTCACAAGCGATGGGTATTTCCGCACGGGGGATCTTGGGCGATTTGGAGGGGAAGATGCGGGCCAGTCGATTCCCAGTGACTACGTTTCAATCGTCGGACGAGGAAAAGACCTCATTATTTCGGGTGGTTTCAACGTCTATCCGAAAGAGATCGAAGGCTTTCTAGATGAATTCCCCGGTGTCCTGGAAAGTGCTGTGGTTGGAGTGCCTCACCCCGATTTTGGAGAAGTTGGGTTGGCCGTCGTTGTCCCTAAGCCGGGAAGCAATCTGGATGCGAACGAAATTCAACGCAACCTCAAATCGAAGATCGCTAACTTCAAAGTGCCCAAGAGAGTATTGATAGTCGATGAATTACCTCGCAATGCGATGGGAAAAGTCCAGAAGAATGTGATTCGCGAAAAGTATCATCGCGAGTGATCAGTGTCATGATGGCGCTTCGTATACAATAAACTCCAATTTCCCGATCAGTGCTCGTAACATCACCTCCTATCCCCTCTCCTCCTTTCCCCTCTCCAAGCAATGAAAAACTTATTCGCCATTATATTAACCTTGCAGGCCGGTCCACTGACATCCCTTCACGCTATCGAAAAGAGTCAGCGACAACCGAATGTTATTGTCATGCTCGTCGACGATATGGGTGTGATGGATACGTCTGTTCCGTTTCTTACAGATGCATCGGGAAATCCAAAGCGATATCCGCTGAACGAATACTATCGAACGCCCAACATGGAACAGCTCGCATCGCGAGGAGTTCGATTCAACAATTTCTGCGCGATGAGCGTCTGTTCGCCGACGCGTATCTCAATCATGACGGGTCAAAACGCGGCTCGACATCGAACGACGAACTGGATCAATCCAGACAAGGACAATGGCGGACCGAACGGCCCGCCGGATTGGAATTGGCACGGACTGAAGAAGGGCGACGTGACGCTTGCCAGCCTGTTGCAAGCGAATGGTTATCGCACTATTCACGTCGGCAAGGGACACTTCGGTCCGCGTG
>JANPLJ010000384.1:0-2422 GCA_031426475.1 Pirellulaceae bacterium
GAACCACTCGATACCGTACCTTGATTCATGGCGTATTCCTTTGCCCTCGTAGGGCTGCTTGTGAAAACAAAACTATTTACACCAGCAGGATACGCCACTTTTTTCTCATTTCACAGAACCCAACATTTGGTTATATCTCTCGTGAAAGCTGACATCGAGTGTACCAACGGCGTCATCCATGTCGTTGATTCCGTCATACTACCCAAGTAGTGTTTCCAGCTGATCTGTAACCGCGTCTCCTGAAGACGCGGATTCTCACAGTCGTTCGACGCTTCCACAATTGTTGAGCTAACAACAATCCTGCCTCAGTCCAACCTGTGGAAGTGGTAGTTGCTGGCTAGGCCGATCCTGCAGGAGTTCGACGCTTCCACAGTTTTTGAGCCTAGCCAGGATCCAGCTCTAATTCAACCTGTGGACAAGTTTGCTGCAAATGCAAGTCGGTTGGGCGCTTCGGTCCGGGGTGACCGGTGCCAGTTAGCAACCCATCGCTTGGGTAGCACCGGTGGCAAGATCTCAGGCTTGAGGTCGTAGGTCCAGTCCCTGTGCCTGACCGAGGAAACCTGGACCTAATCTCCCTTCATTTTTCCTTAATTTCCTCTTCGTCGGTTCTTCACAGGTAGTCGATATCTTTGAAAAAACATTCGCGGTGATCTTTCGGGGGGCACCATTTTTTATCGGATTTCTAACATATGTCTGCTGGATTGATTTCCGGACTACTCGAAAGTTCACATGGGACAGCGGAAACCCCTGGCCACATCAACGTCAATCTATTTCGCTGGTTGAGCTTCAGACCTTGGCTGGCTTTTGGATGGATTGGGGCGTTGGTCGCGTCCGTGGGGCTGTCCTTCTTTAGCACACTCGGTGGGGCGTTTTTCGGTGTGCTGCTTTTCATCGCAGCATGGTATTGGTTTCGCATTTGGAAATTTTTCTGGCACGGCTGTCTAATCCCGGCAGTAGCGGTCTCGGAAGAACCTCCGCTGGTGGCGGCCTACTCGAACCTTTCCCAGGTTGCAGAGTTTCTGCCGCACGTGAAGGTCCAACATGTCCGACTGGGGATAGTGCCCAAGCTTGGACAGCGCCTGGTGGCGGTGGGCCAATACGTGATGCCGATCGCCGGTCACAACTGGGTTGACTTCAATCCTGTCCCTTTGACGCAAGCGACCGCCAGCACTGGAATCCAGGCTGCTGCCGAAGCTAAATTGGGCGAGGATTCTTGGCAGTTGTTGGAGGTGTCGCTGGCCAGTCTCCCAAAACCGATCACGCCGGGTCTGTACGCAATCGACCCCAAACTCTTTCCCTCGCATATGCTCATCGCCAGCGACAGCCGACGTACGTCAGCGAAGAAGGTCGGTCTGAGAAATCACTACGCTTTGTTGGCCATCGTAACGGTCATTGCCTTGGGCGTTTTGTGGTACTTGAAGTCGGATCCATACGGTAACGCGCTCTACAACGGTGACAACCTTGTCCGAGTAGGCAAATATGAACAAGCCGGTTCGCACTACCAACAAGCAATACACATCGATGCCAAAAACCCTATAGCTTACTTCCATCGCGCGGTAGCTTATCAGCGAGCAGCAAACCACATGAAAGCGCAAATGGATTTCGACGAAGTGCTCCGTTTGCGTCCCGACTTTGGGCCCGGTTACCGGATGCGGGCGTTGTCGATGCACGCCCAACGGTTGAAGGAACGCTACGAGGCGGATCAGGCGGAAGCCGATCGTTTGGGGGCCCCAAAGACCATCACCGAACCGTTTGCTTACGAATTCTGACCTGCGGCTGGCCGAAGCCTAGCCCCATTATCCAATGGAGATTTCACTCAGTTGGGTTAGGTGAATGCGCAAACATTAAGAGTCAGCGAATCAGGATTTCGGGACAAGTTTCGGAGGCCAGTTTGGATGAAGTAAATGGCTGGGCATTGGCCTAAGGAAAGAAGACGATAGAGGTTTGAACTCACCGAAGTGAGTTGGGGCTCAGACGAAAGTGCTTCGGGTGGGCAGCGTCATCAATGACTACGCCTGGGCTTTCGATGAAGCGGAAATCGATCTGCCAATTCGACCAAATGAATACTATTCCTTGTACGTGTTTACCGGGGCCGCGTATCAATTCAGCAAGATTTTCGTTTCGAAATCGGCTGGCAATGGAATTTGTGGCACCCATTTCGGCGCCGGTCCAATCAATCGTACTTTGATCCATTCCTTAAAATCCTCCCCGCGTTTCTTGAACGTTGCGAAAAGGCTGGTCAGGGTCTCAAACGTCGCAACTCCTTTTTCGGATCTGTTGGAGCAACCAATTTTTCGAAGTAGCACTGCTATCCGAAGGGTTTGTTCCGCGTAGTTGTTGGTCGGTGGCATTTGCCGATCGTGGAGTTGCTTTGTAAATTCTGTTTCGTAGTCGCGAAGATGGCGAGCAAGCCTGGATGTCG
>JANPLJ010000385.1:0-1600 GCA_031426475.1 Pirellulaceae bacterium
CTTCCAGATGAAGACCTGGCGGCGATCGCCTCATTGAGGACTCATCCTGCGCTGCGCCAGATGGGTGCCGATGCGATCAAAGGGATGAGTTATTTGGCTACCGGATCGAAGGATGACTTTTGGCGAGATTGGGACCTTGAACAAAACTTTGTCCCTGCTTTGGCTGCGACGGGGATTAAGTATGCGCTTAACAAACGTCCCTCTGGAACGTACGGACTGCAGATCATAGATCAACCGTTCAGCGACCTTTCTATTATTAAGGGCGCTCCTATCACGGAGCTCGTCCTCTATCCGTGCCCCATTTCAGACCTTGCGCCAATTCACGATATGAAGCTTGAGGTCCTAGCCGTTTCGAGCGACTTGCTGAGCGATCTCAGTCCACTTCGCCGAATGCCACTCAAACGACTCTATTTGCGAGGTTCGATGATTGTCGACCTAACTCCGCTCAAGGGATTGCCGCTCGAAGAGTTATATCTGGATGGTTGCCCGAATGTCACCGATGTTCGCTCGGTCTCGGAAATCTCGACTCTTGAAAAGCTTACGGTGCCGCCTAAGGCCGAGAATATAGAGGTGCTTCGCAAGTTGACAAACCTAAAAATGCTGGCCTTCCATCGAGGTGGCAACTCGATGTTGCCCGCCTCAACCGTCGATGAGTTTTGGAAAAGTTACTCTTGGATCAGTCGCTTGCGAGAAGCTGGATACAAACTCAAGACACTTAAACGCGAAGACGACGGGACATGGGAAGTCGACCTCAGTGACTCTGCGATTGTTGACCTACAGATTCTCAAAGGAGCACCGATCAACACGCTTTGGCTCGGCGGAACCCGCGTTTCCGATCTTGCTCCACTTCGAGGCATGCCCTTGCGAAGGATTTACCTTTATAACACGAAAGTCACGGACCTGAGCCCGCTGGCCGGAATGCAACTCAAAAACTTGCATGTGAGCGGAACGAAGATTACCGATATCTCGATCGTTCGCGGAATGCCATTGAACACACTAAGGCTTCACGATTGTAAAGAACTCACCGACATCTCGCCGCTAGCGGATTGCAAGACGCTGACGAATATTACACTTCCACCGAACGTGCAAAACATCGAGTTCCTCCGCACCCTGCCAAAGATCGAACGAATTGGCTACACGGATGATCCGATAAACCAGCACCGCCCCGACAAGACCTCCGCGGAGTTTTGGAGCGAGTACGATTCCAACAAGTAATCGTCTACGATTCCAGCGAGTATGCTCGGATGGCGGTTTGGCTCCAGAAGGACGCTTGTTCGTCCGCAGATAATTGGTTCGCGAGTTCTTCGATCGCATTAACCCATCGTCGATATTCTGTTTTCAACAGGCAGACTGGCCAGTCGCTGCCATACATCAGTTGCTTAGGGCCGAAGGCTTCCATTGCCACATCCCAGTACGGGCGAATGGTAGCGACGGACCATACTGGGTCGTGGACCTCGGTGGCGACCCCAGAGAATTTGCACGTCACATTTGCGCGACGCCCCAGTTCTCGAATATGCTTGGCCCATTCATCGTCAAACAAATCCCGATGAATAGTCGGCTTGGCGATGTGGTCCAGTACAAATCGTTGTTCTAGATGACG
>JANPLJ010000386.1:0-6362 GCA_031426475.1 Pirellulaceae bacterium
TAGGCCGGAACAAGTCGCTAGCAAACTTGGATGTTGAATAAAACGTTGGCGACGCCGTTCCGGCAGAACCGAGGTTTCCGATTGCCGGAACGGCGCAGATTATCTTTCTCAAATGGACGAACTCAAGTAGCTGCTTGTTCCGGCCTACGGTAGTCTCGACCGCCGAGGCCGAAGGGGGCGATGTTGGTCGATTTAGGAAAGTCGAATTGATGCCCTCCAGCTTTAATGGATCACAGATTTTGCGGAAGAACCCCATTATTTTGCATCAACATCGAAAATGATGCGAATCCAATCAGTCGGTTCGATGATCGCGCCGGTAAGCGTCGGCGGACGAGGTTTGTCAATGTTTACTTGCTCCTCGCTCGACTCGCCCAAACTACGTATCTGTCCTAAGTCTGTTGAATCGTCTTCTAAAATGCCGCCATCTCCTTGGACTTCCCATCCGAGGTCGCGCAGTTGTTCAAGGATCATCGGCACGTCGGAATGTCGAATTCGCAGCTCTTGCCGTTGGTTCGGTGTACGTTCAAGTAGCGACAGGTTCTCAATGCGATTCGAGTTTGGGTCTTGAAAATAAAAGTCGTTCGAAGGAGGAGCCGCAACCTGGTTTCACATTCGCGAACTTTTCAGGTCTTGAGCTTTGTTTTCTTGACCGATTGCATCAACGCCAGCCTTGTCGGCGGATCGTATCCGCACTGCATGCAAAGTGCCAACCGGTTCAGGGGATGAGGTTGTCTGAGCAGTCTGCAGTCCCATCGAAGGTGCCAATCCAGCGTTTAACGCAACGTTTAACTCATCCGATGCTTCATTCTTCAACGCTGCCGAAGGAGTTGCGCTCTGTAGTTTTAGCTTCGGATTTGCGAGCTGCGGCCCTCTCGCTTGTAAGTCGCCTTCGGTTCCTGTGGCTGGAACCGACGTTTCACTGCTCAGGTCACTAGATTGAACAGTTGGTTTCTCAACCTTCAATTCGATGTCCGAGACTGGCGTGAGAGCTTCCATCGCCGGGTCATTCACTGTTTCTAAAGCCGCCGGTGCCGCGGCGCTCGTGCTAGTTGGCGAATCTGCTGGATTTGCCATTTTTTCTAGTTTTGCAAGTTCATTTTGTTCCACGCTGAATCGCATCCAAGCGAACGATCCGAGCACACACAAGAAGAGTCCTGCGGCCAATGCCAGCACCGACGTGGGAATCGACCGATGTTTGGATGTGTCGTTTTCCTTTTCGCGAGCGTCTAGGATCGCATTCGGTTGTATAGGATTCTTCCATGGGGCGACCGCGAGTGACCGAGCGAGTACGGGGGTAGGTAGTTCGCGAATAAGGCATTGGATACTTTGGAGTTCCGCCAACAATCGCTTCCAATGTTCGTTGGTCTTGAGTTGTTCCTCGACTACTTCACGCTCCGAATCGGATAACTCGTCGTCGAGATATGCCGTCAAAAGCGATTCATCCAATGGCGACGGGTTCATCGTAGACTTCCTCCATTCTTTTCGTCGAGCGAGTCAACTGAATCTGCTTTTACGTAGTCCGACAGCAATACTTTCAGTTCGATTCGAGCACGATGGAGCCGGCTGCGTACCGTTCCGATCGGAATCGCTAAGACCTCGGCGATTTCAGCATAGTCCATCCCTTGTAAGTCACGCAGGGCGATCACGCTGCGTCTCTCCGGATCAATTTTCGCCAACGCATCGTAGACCTTTTTTTGAGTTTCGCTTAGTTCAATGTGTGTCAGCGGTGATGGTTCCAACGATTCGAGCGTGTCCGAAGCAACATCCATTGAAACCTGACCAATGTTGCGTGCTCGCTTTTCACGACGTCGCAAGTCGATCGCCAAATTGAAGGCGATTCGATGCAACCAGGTGAAGAAGGAACTTTTGGCTTGAAAGGCTTCCAATTTCAGAAAGGCCCTTGTAAACGCTTCTTGGGTGACATCTTCTGCATCCTGTCGATCGCCCAACATGACGAACATGGCGCCGAACAGTCGATTTTGATACGTCGCGACCAATTCTTCAAAACGGTGTGTGTGCCCCGCTTTTACGGCTTCAAGCACCCGTTTTTCCTGATCGGCCTCGACCTCTGAGTGGACAGACGAAAACATCGTCAAATCAGTTCCATAAGAAACGAGGAAAGAGATTTCTCTATCGATCGTACAGTTGTACCATTTTTGCCAGGCGAGCGGCAGAATCGCCCTTTCGATAATCGGAGGACATTCTCCATGACCAGTTTCCGTTTTGCGAGGCCGGCAAGTTCATCCTCGCTTCGGTTCCGAGTCGCAAAATGTCCTGCATTGGTACGATTGCAAGCCGAGAAACCGAGGCCATTGCAAGGCGGATCATGTCCCATGCAATATCCGACGACTCAAATCCCAGGTAGTCGTGAAAAAAACTTCGTTGTTCTGGCGACCTTGTTGCGTACCAGCCAAGCGTTGTATCGTTGTCATGTGTTCCCGTGTAAGCAACGCTGTTGGGAATATAGTTGTGCGGCAGGAAATTGTTGTTTGGACCGGGGCCAGAATCGAAGGCGAAATGAAGAACGCGCATGCCTGGAAACTGATTCAGATCGCGAAGGTGTTCGACGCCGGGCGTGATCAATCCAAGATCTTCAGCAAGAATAGGAAGGTCGCCCAGTTGGCGTCGAACTTCTTCAAAAAGCGCTATCCCAGGAGCTTTTACCCAAGAGCCATGAATGGCCGTCGGTTCGCTTGCGGGAATCGACCATCCCGCTTCGAAACCTCGGAAGTGATCGACGCGTATGATATCGACCAAGGCTCTCGTGCCCTGAAAACGTCGAATCCACCAATGAAAATTGTCTCGCTGCATCTGCTCCCAGTCGAAAACTGGGTTCCCCCATCGTTGCCCTGTTTCGCTGAAATAGTCTGGTGGAACTCCGGCGACTAATTTTGGTCGACCATCCTCGTCAAGCCAGAAAGCCTTGGGAGAAGCCCACACATCGGAGCTGTCCAACGCGACATAAATGGGTAAGTCGCCGATGATTTGGATCCCTCGGTCGTTGGCATAGCGTTTCAGGTCAAGCCACTGCTCCATGAAATAGAACTGCCAAGTCTTGTGCAATTCGATCTCTTCCTTGCATTCTTCTCGCCATCGTTGCATCGCCGATGGTTGACGCGAGGCGATGTCTTTTTCCCAGTAGTCACTCCAAACCGAGCTTGCTGAGTTTTCCTGCTGGGCTCGTTTATCAAAGACTGCTTTAATCGACATGAAAAGTGCGTAGTCGTCCAGCCACGAGGCTTCTGCTTCGCAAAATGCGACATATTTCGCGAATCGATCCCCGTGGGGCCGCTGCTGAAATCGCTGGGCGGCACTCCGTAATATGGGAAATTTCCATTCGACAACCGCGCCATAGTCCACACGATTCTGAGCAAAGCACGAAGGTGTTGGCTCGACCGAACGCTCGTCCAAATCACCTGCTTTGATCAGCAAGTCGACACTGATCAGAAGCGGGTTGCCCGCAAAACTCGAGAACGAAGCATACGGCGAATCCGCGTAGCCTGTCGGACCAAGCGGCAGAACTTGCCACCGTCGTTGTTTCGACTCATGTAAGAAGTCGACGAAAGCAAATGCTTCGGGGCCGAGGTCGCCGATACCATGCTGCCCAGGCAATGATGTAGGGTGTAGGAGAATTCCCGAGGCGCGTTCAGATAGCATGTAGTTTTTCCAAATGAATCCGCCAGCTAGAAAAGCCGGACGTTGCACACGTTACTGTTTTTCGGCGTTACAAGCAACGTATGGGCTCTACAGGCGGCGGTATTTGCTCCAACCTACAATACTTGAGCGTCTAGACTTGGAAAGTGCGCGCTACCTGCATTTGTCTCGTCAACGCGATTTTTTTTCTGACACGCGCGCTGTGTCTTGATCAGAACGCGAACGCTCATCTTCCGAATTTGCGTCGCATCGAATTCTGCGTGGAAAACCCGCAAAATTCATTCTCGAGCTCCTCGAGAGAATCCTCTATCCATCGATCGAGTTCCAATATGCCTGGGCATTTCTTGGCCCTTTCGGTCATTTCATTCCATTTTTCACGATTGTCCTTGGGCTCGTCGTTTTCGAAAAGTTTGTTGGTATCAGAATTCGTCGGCATGGCAGATCCTCCTTCATATCATATGCAGAGAAGCAAGTCTTATTCCAATGGACCGTAAAAGCTACTTTCAGGTTCACTTCTAAGATTGCAATCGGCGCTTCCAAGTGGACACGGTCTGCCTCTCGCTAACAAATCTGATTCACCATGCGGCACGAGCCGCCGGGTGTTAGCCCGGATTATTCATAGTCTTGGCCATTATCTGCGTAAACGAAGACAACGCGTTGAGTTACATCGTAATGCGAAAAGACAGACTGTCGTAGCTACGTTCGCCAGCACGTGGCTGAAACTCAAAACGATTCCACCACGTTCTGGCGAACGTAGCTACGAGCACGAGAGACGTCCATAAGCTGTGGATAATACTGGGGTCTTAGGGTAGGCTTCGATGCTCGACTTGGAAATACTCACCGCACTACAGTTTCTGACGCCCCGAAAGAGCATCGGCCAAGATCTCTTTGTTGGTATATTCGAGAACGCTGCCGCTGGTGACTCCTCGAGCTAATCGAGTAATCTCGACTGGAAATTCCGACAGAAGGTTCGATATGAACAATGCGGTCCCATCTCCCTCGACGTTCGGATTCGTTGCCATAATCACTTCAGCGAAGTTGCCCGTACGAATGCGATCGATAAGCGGATCGATGGTCAATTGATCTGGCCCGATTCCATCGAGCGGGGCAATTCGACCCAGCAAAACATGATATAGACCTCGATAAACGCCTGACTGCTCAAGTGCCATAAGGTCGCGTGGTTGCTCGACGATGCAAAGACGCGTCATGTCGCGCCGAGTATCGCTGCAAACCGTGCAAAAATCGTTTTCCGACAGGTTGTAGCAAGCCTTGCAATACCGAACGTTTTCTCGGACGCGACGGATAGCATCGGAAAGCGCAAACGCTTCGGATTCGTGAACGCGAAGCAGGTGGTAGGCTAAGCGTTCCGCCGTCTTCCTTCCGATTCCGGGAAGTTTTCCGAGTTGATCGACCAGATTGGTCACCGCCGATGAGACTTCCGCCATGATTATTCTGCTAGCTGCTCAAGGACGCGATCGATTCCAGGAATACCAAGTTCGCTGACAACCTCTCGAACGGCCTTGAGGTGCATACTTTTGGCCTTTTGAATCGCGAGATTCATCGCCTCGAGCATCTGCGCTTCAATCGAAGACTTGTCGTCGTTTTCCATCAAGGTGGCGTCGATTTCGACACTTGTAACGCTTCCGGCGCCCGACATCGTAACCTTGACGTGACCATTGGCGCTAGTCGCATCCACCTCTTTGTTCCCGAGTTCCTGCTTCATTTTTTGGATGCGAGGCATCATTTGCCCGGCTCCACGCACTAATTTCGAGAAGTTCGCGAGATTTTCAAACATAGGCCTGGCAACAGAGAAGGAAGGAATCGAAATCGGCAGCAGAACAGAACTCGCAGAGGATTGTAGAATAATTGTCCTGCATTGTTCATCCTGCATTCGCGATTCCGGACCAATCCGTACAAAAAATTCGGTCTCTGGATGGATCGTACGAGGATTTGTTTCTAAAGATCGAATTTGAGGTAGCTACGTTCGCCAGAACGTGGAAATCGCTTCGAAGTACCACGCTCTGGCGAGCGTAGCTACCTGTTTAGAAACAAAGCCTAAGACATTGTTGGGATTCCGACTTGTTTCACATCCCATCGAGGAGCTCGCAACTCCCAACAGATCGCGGCCGGCCAGTGGGTGCTTTGCGTGGGGATGCTGCCTTGTTTTATGTCTCCTGGTAACAATGCGATCCGAGCGGATAGCTTGGGAGACGTCAGTTCGACGATCAACTTTTGTGCCGTCCAGCGGTAGAAATGGAAATTGCCCGCAGTCCAACGCGTGACATGCCCTCGATTTTCCGAATTCGGCCCCGGATCGAGAGCTCCCTCGTAGTCAAGGTAGTGTCGACGGTGGTCGTTGAGCCGACGTATCGGAACCCGTTCACCTGGGATGGGAAGTTTTAAGAGCTCGAATGTGATCAAATGTTCACTATCTTCGAACATCAAATCGAAATGGCTCGTTCGACCTGATTCGGCCGACCAGGATGATCCAGAGGGTACCGCGTGCCACAGGATGACGAAGCGGTTAAAATGAAGGTTCCCATTTTCGAGTGAATTCGAGCTTGCTTGCAAATCATGGGAACTAAAACCGTCACAATTCATCCAAGCCTCCACGTCCGGTTCCGATTGTAGGGTGATAAGTATGCATTGAGCTAGGGAATGGGGATACGCAAGATTGAAAGGTTTTGTTGTCCAACTATACTCGATCC
>JANPLJ010000387.1:0-1685 GCA_031426475.1 Pirellulaceae bacterium
TTTGTCATGTTCAGTGCGACAACAAGGGAGGAGCAATGCCTTCGCAAACCGGCAGGAACGATAAAACTGGGCGGGATTTCGGTTTCTCTCACGACGCCCAAGTACAGGCATCGTTCGTCGGCTCTATTGTACACGAAACCAGGCCGGTTCGTGAATCTCATGTCGGCCACCATACTATTCTCGCCCAAAGCGGCAATCTTACCGAAACAAGAAAACGAGTTTGAGGGTGTATAAGGCCTAGGTCGACTGACCCAAGACGGATCTCCGCTCGATCGATTTAGGAACGATGTTCACTTCGTTCGAATACAGACGAGTTGTTCTCGACGTTCGCGACCGCCATCTCGCCCGATTCGCATGAACAAGTCGTTGCCACCTACCGCCATACTGGCATAGCTGTCGGATCCGAGGCGGTTCTTGGAAACTTCATGATAGGCGTCGCCTTTTGCTTCGAAAACAAACGTCTCTCCAGCCAAATTGGGCGCGTATATCTTGCCGTTGCATAAGATAGGCGACGCGCTAAACGAACCTCCTAAACGTTGTTTCCATTGCACCGTGCCATCCTCGGCAGACCAACACCAAGCGATCCCGTCATCGCTCACACCGAAGACAAAATCTTTTGTTGCAATGAGTGAAGGTTCGTATAACTTCGTTCTGTTCGACCAGACAACCTTTCCCGATCCGTCACCTTTCACGGCAATCGTCTGCTTTTCCGGATAGCCGCCACTGGCAAAAACGGTCGAACCATCCGTCACCGGGGTACCACAAGTGGCTTCGGCGATCGCTTTACACGACCATATTTCGTTTCCATTTGCGGGGTCGAAACTGACAAGGCGATCGCAACCGCTGATCACCAATTGATCTCGTCCTTCGATCGACGCTAGCAAAGCGGATGAATAGGTTGAAACCGCGGGACGCTTTTTGCGCCAAACAGTGTCACCCGTTTTGCGATCCAATGCCGCGATATATCCTCCTCCCCAGTTGTCCGCGCTGACAATAATCGTCGACTTATAAACAACCGGAGACGGGGCATATCCGAACTTGGAACTAAAAGCTCCTACTTCTTGTTGCCAAATTTGCTCACCACTCATATCGATCGCGGTCGCGAATATTTTTCCCGCGTTGAAAAAGACGGCGTACACTTGCTCGCCGTCTGACGCCAACGTTGAATTGGCGTACGTCCCCTTCTTATGTATTTCCGATTGGCTTGGAAAGCCGCCTTCATGCACGACCTTCTGCCAACGCTGCTCGCCAGTCGCACGATCATACGCGCTTACAATCTGCTTTTGTTGATCCTCGATGGCTGTTGCCACGAGGACAAGCGATCCGACCAAGATCGGAGACGCGTGGCCTCGCCCTGGGACGTCGGCTTTCCAAGCGATATTCGTCGTCTCATCCCACTTCGTCGGAATGTCTTGATCGCTTGCCGTGCCATCGCCACGTGGGCCCCGCCATTGCGGCCAATCCGAGTCCGGAAAAATTGGCGACGATACCGTCGAATCGATCCCCTCGGTTGCCTTAATCTCGACGACCTCAACGGACGACCCTCGAGGCCGACGCGAACAGCCGCTATACGAAAAAATCAGAAGACACGCAGAATAGACCAATACTTTGTTCATCGAATCGCTTTCTCTGCGAGATATCCGTTTTGTCGAGTTTGATGCGAGGCACTTTACCATACGCACCTT
>JANPLJ010000388.1:0-1328 GCA_031426475.1 Pirellulaceae bacterium
CCGGCCGCTAATCTCGCGCCTTGTTCTTCGAGATAAGCATACGGCGATTCGTCGCGAAGAATCTCGAGCGTCTTGGCACCAGCGGCTGTCGCCAAAGGATTACCGCTCAGCGTTCCAGCTTGATAGACTTTTCCGGCCGGAAGAATATTCTCCATCAGGTCAGCTCGGCCACCGTACGCCGCCAATGGTAATCCTCCGCCTACGATTTTTCCTAACGTCGTCAGGTCAGGTGTGATTCCGAGCAAGCTTTGCGCCCCACCGTAGGCGACTCGAAAACCCGTCATCACTTCGTCGAAGATCAAGACCGCACCATGTTGCGTCGTCAGCTTTCGCAGTGCGGTCAAAAACGCTTGTGTTGGAATGACGGTTCCCATATTGCCCACAATCGGTTCCAGGATGACGCCTGCAATCGTCGACCCCATTTCGTCGAAGGCTCGCTGCAAGCCACCCACATCGTTGTAAATTAATACGATCGTATCTTGCGATGTCCCGACGGTGACACCGGGCGAGTCGGGGGCGCCGAGCGTCGCAGCCGCCGAACCTGCGGCGACCAACAACGAATCGACGTGTCCGTGATAACATCCGGAGAATTTGATGATACGAGCTCGTCCCGTTGCACCGCGCGCCAACCGAATCGCGCTCATCGTCGCTTCGGTTCCGCTGCTGACCAAACGGACTTTTTCGATACTTGGAACAGCTTGCCGAATCAATTCTGCCAAATGCGTTTCATTTTCGGTCGGGGCACCAAACGACGTTCCTCGTTCGGCTGCTTTCGCGATCGCTTCCAAGACGGCCGGGTGAGCATGCCCCAAAATCATGGGTCCCCACGAACCGATGTAATCGATGTATCGATGGCCATCCAAGCAATGGAGGTATTGTCCTTTGCCACGCTCGATGAATAACGGGTGACCACCGACAGCTCCAAAGGCACGGGCTGGCGAATTCACACCGCCAGGAATCAACTGGCAAGCGCGGTCGTAAGCGGCTTCTGACTTAGGATGTTTCGAAGCCAAATGATTTTCGTTTGACGCCATCTTGTTCTTATTCCTGACAGGGATCGAGACTGATCCGACGTGCGCAAACACATGCGCCAAGCGATCATGGTAACATAGAGTTTTTCGCCGCTCGGACAAGGACCGGTTGATTTAAGATTTGAGATTTCCGACCTAACTGACCAATGGCCTAACGCCGTGAAGGATTTTACGCAGCCACATTCGTCAGAATGTGGAGAGTTGGCGATTCCATCCACGTTCTTACGAACGCGGCTACGCCAGAACTCTTGGAAATCAAATGAGATAATCCTTCACGGCGTTGCCCCCTGCCGCCTG
>JANPLJ010000389.1:0-7136 GCA_031426475.1 Pirellulaceae bacterium
ACATCTTGCAACCATAAACCGCGTTCGGAGTTCGCTTTGACGAGTGCTTTCATAGGATAGATCAAACTAATTCTTAGATGAGTTGCGTCGAAATTCAAAAAAAGCAGACTGGCGTAGCTACGTTCGCCAGAACGTGGCTGAAACTCAATGCCGTTCCACCACATTCTGGCGAACGTAGCTACACGCCAGGAATAATCTGGGCTAGTTCTTTTTTGACTTCCTTGAAGGCCGAGATGGCTATGTCGAGATCGTCACGTGAGTGGGCTGCACTGATCTGCGTTCGAATACGTGCCTTGCCCTGTGGAACGACAGGGTAGCTAAAGCCAATTACATAAACTCCGTGTTCGAGCATCTTATCGGCGAACTGAGTCGCCAAGGCAGCATCGCCAAGCAAAACAGGAACGATCGGATGTTCACCGGGCGCGAGGTTGAAGCCAGCTGCGGTCATCGCTTCGCGGAAATACCTCGCATTCGAATCGAGCTTGTCGCGCAAAGACGTATCATCTTTGATGAGATCGATCACCGCGATCGACGCGCCGGCAATGCTTGGACATAGCGTATTGCTAAACAAGTAAGGACGCGATCGTTGGCGAAGTAGCTCGACGATCTCTTTCCGTCCGCTTGTATAGCCGCCACTCGCTCCGCCGAGCGCTTTACCGAGCGTGCCGGTAAGGATATCGATTCGACCCATGACGTCGCAGTGTTCATGAGTCCCGCGTCCGGTCTTCCCCATAAAACCGACCGCGTGCGAATCATCTACCATGACCAGGGCTCCATATTTCTGAGAAAGATCGCAAACAGCTTTGAGTGGTGCGATGTAGCCATCCATCGAGAAGACGCCGTCCGTTGCGACCATTTTGAATCGAGCCCCTTTCGCCGTGGCTTCGACCAGCTTGGCTTCGAGATCCACCATATCGCAATTCTTATATCGATAGCGTTGAGCTTTGCACAGTCGAATACCATCGATGATCGATGCGTGGTTGAGTTCATCGCTGATGATCGCGTCCTCGGAACCAAGCAACGTTTCGAACAACCCTCCGTTCGCATCAAAGCACGAGCCATAGAGAATCGTGTCCTCGGTTCCTAAAAAATCGGTGAGCGATTGTTCGAGCGACTTGTGAACACCCTGCGTACCACAGATGAAGCGAACACTGGCGAGTCCATAGCCCCACTTGTCGAGAGCCGCGTGGGCCGCTTCACGTACCGTAGGATGTTGCGCTAGTCCGAGGTAATTATTTGCACAGAGGTTTAGGACCGGCTGGCCGCCGCTGGCGCGAATGGCCGTTCCTTGTGGCGTCGAAAGTATACGCTCGCGTTTATAAGTTCCGGCTGCCCGAATCGTATCAAGCTGTGCAGCGAGATGTTGAGTAAATTCAGTATTCATGATTGCATTCTAAGGTATTTAAGCGACAAGCAACAAAGCACGAGTTTGACTGTCCCAAAGTGTAGAACAATTGTCCCATAACGAGTTTGTTGACTCCGCTAAGCCTGTTTGAGTGGTGAAGCACAATCGGTGGGGCGACGCTCCTGCGGAGCCACGTTTGGATCTCTTGCGCTTTGCGACGTTTGACTCGGCAGGAGCCTCGTCCTCCAGTATTTCGTTAATGTGAGAGTGAGAAAGCCTCTAAGGCCGAAAGGGGCGATTTAGGAAAGTCGTGGTACACACACTCCGTGTGCCGTGACAAGAGAATCAAAAAGGTACGTGAAGGGCGGACGACACACAGAGTGTGCTTGCTACTTTGGGATCTTCATTGGAAAGATCTTATTCGCGCTGACCTGACTTGCCAAAAGTGCTTCGGCTTGTTGGATAAGATCCGGATGGTCGTTCGCAATATCACGGCTTTCGGAACGATCTTGCGCTAAGTTGTAGACCTCCCAAGGACCGGGCATTTTCGTGGCGAGCTGCTGGCGAACGAGTTTATGGTCACCGATCCGGATTGCAATTTGCCCACCATATTCAGGAAAGACCCACAACATCGGCTTGCGATTGGCAATGGCCTTCTCTTTGCCTTCAAGGATGCTGAGCAAGCTTTCGCCATCGAGTTCCGCTGGTTTATCAAAGCCCAATGCGTCACACAACGTTGGAAACCAATCGGCGAAGTAACTTGGCTGGTCGCTTGCCGACTGCGGAGCAATCTTACCGGGCCAGCTTGCGATTGTTGGTACGCGAATGCCGCCTTCGTAGACGCTCCCTTTGTAGCCTCGAAGATCTGCAGTGCTATTGAAGAAGACCGGATCGGCCCCACCGATGTGAAATTTCGGATCTTTGCTCCCCGCATGAGTCGCACCGTTATCGCTCGTGAAGATGATCAATGTATTCTCGCGAAGCTTTTGGTCATGGAGGGCCTTCAATACTTTGCCGACGCACGTATCCAAATTGGAAATCATCGCAGCATATCCAGCTCGCGGACGTGGATGCGGAAGGTACCCGTTATCGCCGCGATAGACTTCGGTATCCCATTCCGCCGGGAATGCTTCGACGCGATCCTTGGGCGGATGCATCGCGACGTGGGGTTCAATAAAGGGAAGGTAGAGAAAGAACGGCTTGTTCGCATGCTCTTGGATAAACTTCTCGGCTTCCGCGACCATTAAATCAGGTGCATAGTTTTCGCCGATCCAGTCGTCGAGCTTCACAGGGCCTTCTGCTTGTTTAGCGTGTCCCGGAATGGGCTTGCTGTTGATTGTGACCTTTTCGCTGTTTCGCCATAAGTACGCTGGATAAAAACTATGCGCGACTCCTTGGCAGTTGTATCCGTAGAACAGATCAAAGCCTTTGCGATTGGGGTCACCGGTACTGCCAACAGGACCAAGTCCCCATTTCCCCATGGCGCCGGTTGCATAGCCAGCTTGTTTGAAGAGCATAGGAAACGTGACGACGGATTCGGAAAGAGGATATTGCCCCTGATCGAATTCGGGAAAGTAATTTTTTGCGTTTGAGTTTCCACGAATCTCAGCATGACCAAGGTGTTTTCCCGTCATCAGCACACATCGCGACGGAGCACATACCGGAGCGCCGCTGTAGTGCTGAGTCAGCTTCATTCCCGTCGAAGCGAGACTATCAATGTTTGGCGTTGGAATCTTCTTTTGTCCGAAGCAACCGACTTCAGCCCAACCGAGATCGTCGGCCAAGATGAAGACAACGTTCGGTTGAATCGCCTGAACGTGAGTCGACAGAAAGGTAAGAAAGAGCGCAAGTGTACAAAGTAACTTCATATCAGCGGATCTCGGAACAAATGACCTACAGGACCAACGGTCGCACGACCGAGGTGTTGCGGTAATAGTCCATCAACGTTTCGATGGAAAGCACACCGCCGCCCATTCCGCTCTTGTTGATTCCTCCATAAGGAACTCCGTGGGCGAAGACATTGTGAGCATTGATCCAACTATTGCCGGCGGTCATACCTTCTGCGACACGCGACGCCCTGGCCAAGTCCGACGTCCAAACACTATTAGCCAATCCGTACTCGGTATCGTTCGCCATTCGAATAGCTTCTTCTTCGGTCTCGAAAGTAGCTAAATAGGCAACCGGTCCGAAAATTTCTTCGCGAGCTGCGACGTTATCGAGCGAGCCGGCAAGCAAAGCTGGCTTAACATAGTTCCCGGTATATCCTTCAACGGTCGCCGGGCCGCCTGCCAACAATACCTTCGCACCCTCAGCTTTCCCCTTCTCGAGATAACCGAGTACGCGTTGGCATTGCTTTGCGTTGACGACCGGCCCCATTTGGCTCGACGGATCGAGCGGGTGTCCGATGCGAATTTCTTTCAATCGTTTGACGCAGTGACTAACGAATTCGTCGTAGATATCGCGATGGATCAACCAACGTGTTGCGTCGCAGCAAACTTGACCGGTGTGAAAGGTGATGGCTCCGACGAGTTTTTCGGCAGTCGCGGCTACATCGACGTCATCGAATACAACGGCTGCACCTTTGCCACCCAGTTCAAGCTTGACGGGGACGAGGTTGCGGCCGCACGCGTCGGCAACCATGCGTCCTACTTCGGGCGACCCGGTAAACGACATTCGCTTGATTTTGGTGTTGCTGGTAAGTGCGGCACCCGCCGTTGCTCCGCGTCCGGTCACAACATTGATCACACCATCTGGGACTCCGACTTCCTTAGCCAATTGAGCCAGATAAAGTGCAGAGAGAGAAGTATCTTCGGCGGGTTTGATGACGACGGTGTTGCCTGCAGCCAATGCTGGCGAGATGCCCCAACCGATTAACAAGAATGGAAAATTCCAGGGAAAGATAAACGCGCAGGCACCCCATGGCTGACGATACTTCCAAGCGTCGTGACCTGCGACATCCAATTTCGTTCGCGTTTCGACCGTTTGCGACAGTTTGACGAAGTAACGAAGCGTATCGACAAAGTTCTGAACGTCGCCTTGCGCCTGTGCTTCGATCTTGCCCGCGTCGAGCGACTCGATTTGAGCGATGATCGCCTTGCGTTCTTCCACGGCGTCCGCCAGCCGGAGCAAGATGGCGCTACGTTTTTCGTTCGACAGTTTCGCCCAAGCAGGAAAGGCCGCGGCTGCGATGTCGACTGCACGATTGACGTCTTCGGCGTTCAAATCATGAATATCGGCAATCTTTTCGCCGGAGCCTGGATCGAGGGTGGCGACGGTGGCTCCGGAACTCGATTCGAAATCTTTTCCGCCGACAAAGCTCGGGAAACAACCCCGACTGAGAAACGCTTCGACAGCGGGAAGCAGCTTGGATTGTGCAACAGTACTCATAGCGAGATTCCTCAAACGATTCTAAAACAGAAATGACATTGCCAGCTGCATTATAGACTGTTTGCCACCGTGGGTCAGCGGCTCCGCCCGCTGACAACTAGTTTCCGCGAGCTAACAACGAGACCCCGCGAGCGGAGTCGCGAGTCCACGCGGCAAAAGCGTCACGACCTCCTTCTCTTGTGGGGCCATAAAACTTCACTTGCGGGCAACGCTGTGAAGGATTTTTTCTATTTGATTTCCAAGGGTTCTGGCGTAGCCGCGTTCGTCAGAACGTGGATGGGAGCGCCAACTCTCCACATTCTGACGAATGTGGCTACTTAAAATGCTTCACGGCGTTGCCTTGCGGGTCTTCTTGAGTCCGATTAGATTCACATAGGCTCAGTCTGCTATCATTTTCCCCATGATCGCCTATCGAAAAAGCCCGTTTACAAGCTAACAAGAGGTGCAGGCCGGTGAAGCTGATTATCGCAATCGTCCAACCAAGTCGGCTAGAAGCCGTCAAAGAAGCGCTTTCCGAAGTGGAGGTCTTTCGTTTGACCGTGGTGGACTGTCAGGGATTCGGGCGACAGAAAGGGCAGGCTCCTAGCTATCGAGGTCCCGAGTTTGCCATTAATTTGCTTCGCAAGGTTCAGCTTCAGATCGCGGTTAACGAAGAATTTGTGGAGCCAACGATCCAAGCCATCTTGAAAGGTGCGAAATCGACAGAGAAAGGCCAGATCGGTGACGGAAAGATTTTTGTTTTGCCGATGGATGACTGCATTCGGATTCGGACCGGCGAACGCGGAACGGAAGCGATTTAGTTTCCGAATCGGCTTTCGATGCACGCCATGATCCCTGCCAATTGTGGCTCAGCGATTTCGTAATAAGTGAATCGACCTTCGCGTTTCCCGACTAAAAGACCGCAGCGTTCAAGCAACCGAAGCTGGGTGGAGGCGATAGGGCTAGCGACTTTGCAGGCATCGGCGATTTCCCCGACTGTGTAGCGTTGATGAATCAGCAATTGCAGGATTTTCAGGCGTTGCGGGTGAGCCATCGCTTTGAGGCACTCGGTGGCTTCAGCGAGCTGCTCGTTCGTCATGAAGCGTTTCTCGCGTTTGGGTTTCATCGGTTCAACTTTTCTTGTGTGTGAAAGCCTATAATCGTACGAGAACAGCCGCATTGTTCCTAGCCACGAACTAACGAACTATATATGGACGTAATCGAATCAACCGTTGCGTCATCTACACCGATCGCAATGATTGCAGCACTGGAACTGGTGCAATTCGAGTGCAAGGGCGTGGCAGCGAATGACACACGGGAGGATTCCGTGCAGTCCAACTCGATGCCTCTAGTCTATCAATGCCGGATGGTTATTCGAGGCCGCTCGAAAGTTTCCGTCGTCTGTTACGGAAGTGGAGAGACTTCGAGTCTGGCGATCGGTCAATCCATCGAGGCTGCTTGCAGACAGAAATTCCGTGTCGCCTCAATCGACCATTTCCGACGCGACGACGGCATGCATCGCTGTGTCGTCGCGATCGAACGTGGGCCCACCGAATCGGGTAGTCTCGGCGTTGGACGGTGTATCGAGGCGACCGAGGAACTAAGCCTCTGCGTCGCAATGATCCGCGCGGTGAGCCATGCTGGCCTATTGGCCGCGGATTACAGCGCCAACAACCAACGAAACTTGCGAAACACCGCTCGCGACGTAATGCGAGAGCTCGTCGACATTCTCGGACTAGGATCGCTCGGTGCTCTTAAGCGATCCGAGGCCGAGAGCTCGTTGCTCGATCATTTCAATCGGATTGCTTCCGCGGCCGCGGTCGTTGCGACAAACGCGCCGAATGAAGACTCCGCTCTTCAGTTGTTCGACACCAGCGCGTGGCTCTACGACGCCAACGGCCAACGTCGTGATTCCTTTACAATGACCGACTCGTGGCTAGCTTGGTATCCGGGGCTCGATAATGATTCCGCCACCGTCGGAGAACTATTGACAACACTCCCCAAGGTTCCGGAAACGGCGATTCCTTGGTTGATACGATTCTTTGAAAATCCGGATAGCTGGTTTCGTTTTCGGGGAGCAATACATCTGGCCGACCACGACGTGCTCCATGTCTTGCTTGGACGCGGTTTGCAAGATCAAGATGAGGCGTTTGTACTCGGTTTCGCGATGGGAACAGCTAAGAAGATCAGCCGCTTTCAATATCACGTTTTCAAATGGGTGATGGTGCACCTTTACCCCGAGCCCTATCGAATCCCGAGTTTCTTGCTCCCCGCATTTGACATCGGCGTGAGGTGCGGGATGGAAACCGGCCGCAAAAACTTGTATCGCGAACCGCTCCAAGATCTAAAAGATCTTACCCTCAAAGAAGCCCGTGATCGCTGCGGCATCGATGTTTCGATCCTGCGTCAAGGATTCCGAGAAGAG
>JANPLJ010000390.1:0-1834 GCA_031426475.1 Pirellulaceae bacterium
CACGTCGACCCAGAATTGGAACGCCAGCTTTCCGCCGCGGGAAAGAAGGGTAAAGTTCAAGCAGTCTTGACGTTTCGGACTCCCAAGCATCTGAAGTTTCTATCCAGCGAACAAACGTCGGGCAAGATTCAAGCCGCGTTGGAGAAACTGGGAGAACATGATAGGCTGCTTTGTGAATTGCGGAACGTTTTTCCGAATTTGCAATCGTGTGTCATCGAAGCACCGGCCCACGTGATCCTTGCTGTTTTAAAAGACAATGAAATCGCATCGGCGACCGCCAACCAGCAATCGGAGGATATGCGCATCCAGACTGTCAAAGAGGCTTCCTCGGAAAAAGCCGACTCCGACAAGGCATCTTCCAAGCGTCCGAAAAAGTAGCTACTCGGAATGCTTGAGAAGAAACCCATGTCGACCTGGTCACGCATGAACCCGATCAACCCGCCAAGACTTCTCGGTCCTTCGTTGGGATCTGCTCGATTTAAGTCGCAAATGGAGGATTTTCAAGTCGACGAGATTCTCGGCTTCGAACCAACGGGCGAGGGCGAGCATTGTCTGGCTTGGGTTGAAAAAACGGATCGGAATACGAACGATGTCGCGACGGAACTCGCGAAAAAGCTTGGCATTCGCAAACGCTTGGTCGAGCACTGTGGACTGAAGGATCGAAACGCCATCACGCGGCAATGGTTTAGCCTTCATCTCCCGGGGTGTGAATCACCTGCTGCTGAACTTCTTGACGGCGATGGAGTGCGCGTGCTAAAGACGACGCGAAACTTACGCAAGCTACGTCGTGGTTGCCACCGTGGCAATCGCTTCACGATTCGACTGCGTGATTGCACATTTTCTCCGGACGCCGCCGACGAGCGGTGGCGATCGATCGTCGAACGCGGTGTTCCGAACTATTTTGGACCTCAGCGATTCGGTCGAGAGGGTGGTAACATCGAACAAGCGCGCCGATTGATGACGGGCGAAATCGAAGTCAGAGACCGAGCGCTCCGAGGCATTCTCATTTCGGCCGCACGCAGCTTGGTCTTCAATGACTGCGTCGCAAAGCGCATCGAGCGTGGTACATGGGACGTTCCGATGGAGGGAGAGGTTTTTGGATTTCCTGACAATCGTAGTCTCGTGATTCCAAGCAATCTTCGGGGCGATGAATTTGATCGTGTGCGAGGCGGAACGCTTGAGCTGACGGCACCACTTTGGGGCGCCGGAGAATTGCTTAGTTGCGGTGAAGTCAAAGCGTTTGAGGAAAGCGTTGCTGAAGAATCGTCGGAGATCATCGCTGGGTTGGCTCAATTTAACTTGAGGCAGGAACGGCGTGTCATCCGATTGAAGCCGGAATCTTCGGAGCTTATTTGGGAGACTGATTCCACACTGCTGTTGCAATTCGAACTCCCCAGCGGGACCTACGCAACCACCGTACTCAGAGAGCTAGCCGACCTTCAGACGCCGACAACGAGTCGAGATGGATGCGATCTCGAATGATAAATGGGGCGTAGCCGAATTCGTCAGAGTTCGAACGACGCTCGACGAGTTCTGTTTTTTGCGCTTCATCCAACGTCTTACGACGTCGGCTACGAGTGGGAACTCCAAATGCTAGTCTGGGCAAGACGCCCTCCGGGCTACCACGATACGGTAGAGGATTCTTAGTCAGCATGTAGAAAAAAGGACACTTCTCGCTGATCGCCGGTATCCGATCCGATACTTCGCTCGAATTCCTTTGTATTTCTCAGCTCGATCTGGCCTTTCAGGTTGGTCGGGGGCTTGTCCCCCACCAACCTTGTTTTGGCGTACAAACGGCAGCATTCGCGAATCGCTCTCTTCTCCCTCCGCTTTG
>JANPLJ010000391.1:0-2271 GCA_031426475.1 Pirellulaceae bacterium
GTCCGTCAGCTGCTTACCGCCTTTGTTGACTCCCGACCGAAATTCATAGGCACGGTGGGGTTCCGTCGATCCATACCAAAAACACCATGGCGAACTGCTCGGGGCCGCATCGAGAAAATCAACAAAGTTCGACGCATAGTCGTTGCCAGAAATCTCCTTTGTCGGCGACTTTGTTTTCCGACTATCGAATGGTTTACCGGTAATCTTGCGAGGCTTTCCTTCTGCATCGTTGGCAATTCCCGGTCCCCAACCCTTTCCCGTGATCCCAACATGCCAGCCCTTTCCCACCAATGCTTCTGGCCAACTCTTGAGCTTCGAGGGGAAGTGGGCCATATGATTGCCCGCTTCCTCGTTCTGCCACAAATGCCTTCCGGTGAGTATGATGGCTCGAGATGGAGCGCACTTCGCCATCGGCGTAAATGCGTTTTTGAAAAGCAACCCTTCCCGAGCAATCCGATCAAAGGCTGGAGTTTTCACCCAGGTCGTTCCATAGGCGCCTGCATGCGGTCCCCAATCATCAGCGATCGCGAAAAGAATATTGGGCGTTTGCTCCGCAGCCAAGGCCGAAGCACCAGCGAAAATCGAGGCGGATAAGCAAACGAATTTCAAGAGTGAGCAAGACATCGTATGTACCCAATCGCAGGGAGGGATTTCGAAATGATTCATCAGGCTAAACTTGAACAAACCCAGGTTCCAAAGCGTAGGATCCAAGGTAGCCGACATTCGTAAGAATTCGGATGAAGCTCTTACTACCAACGCTATTCAATCGCAGTATACACAACACCGAGAAAGCCCGACACAACCGTTTATGCCCAAACCGCTTATCGCCGTTACCATGGGAGACCCCGCCGGGATCGGCCCTGAAGTCTGCCTTCAATTATTGGCCAACCGGCAAGTGCATGAAATCGCCACGCCGGTAATCTTTGGTGATGCACAACTCCTTGCTCGATGTGCGAAACAATGTGGGTATCCGCTTCCCGAGAAAATCATCTCGGAACTCGATTTCCACAAGCACTATCTGTCGATTGGCGGGCCCGTTGTTCTCGACTTGCCGTGCTTCGACGATGTCGATTTTGTGCCTGGGATTGTCAGCGCAAAAACCGGAGCCGCTGGGTATCACTACGTCGAAAAGAGTATCGAAGTGGCCCTATCCAAAAAAGTTGTCGCCGTGACCACAGGACCCTTGAACAAAGAAGCCCTTCGCGCCGCCGGTGTCCTCTATCCAGGGCACACCGAGATGTTCGCAGATAAAACCGATGCCAAGCGATCATGCATGTTTCAGTACAGCGACGAAGTGCGAGCAAGCTTTGTTACCGTTCACGTCGGCTATTCCGAAGTACCCGCACTGTTAACAGTCGAACGTATCCTGGACGTGATCGAACTGACCGCAGAAGCCATGCAACGACTTCGGGGTACAAAACCGAAACTGGGTGTGCTCGGACTGAATCCACACGCTGGCGAACATGGTCTCTTTGGAAACCGTGAAGAAGAACGGATTATCATTCCGGCAATGGAATCGGCCAGAGCGAAAGGAATCGATGTCGAAGGCCCTATACCACCCGACACGGCATTCCTTCCAGCGAAGCGCCGAAGCACCGACGCGTTTATCTGCATGTACCACGATCAAGGCCATATTCCACTCAAGGCCCTTGCGTTCGATACCGCCGTCAATACGACGCTCGGGCTACCGATGACTCGAACCAGCGTCGATCACGGAACCGCCTGCGATATCGCTTGGCAAGGTATCGCCAAAGGCAGCAGCATGGTCGAAGCCGTACGGCTCGCGGTACGGCTGGCCAGCTAAAAACCACGAACTTTCGCAAAAAACAAGAGCCTGGAGCGTAAGCGAAGGAACGCAAGTATCGATTGCTTCGATGTGAATCAACGCAGTTTTCGTTTCGTTTGTTGCGAATTCGTCGCTTACGCTTCCGGCTCTTGTTCGCAGCTGCCCCGGTTTTGGCAGAGACTTGAAATCATATCGATTTTCCGGAGTTACCAAAATTATTAAGAAACATAAACGGCATAGGCTTTAAGTGGCTCGACGCCTGTGTTACATTCATTGTTACCCGTCCCAAGGCCTGGTCTGTCAAAAGTTTTGGGGTGACATGAAGTATTTGCTGCTCCTGGTCCCATGGCAGTTCTTCCGCATTCCATCCCGAAGGGATACCAAGACATTAGCCGGGGGTCGCCGCAAAGCGGCGCACCCCCGGATACTCAACGACGCGCGACCTACCCTAAAAGGGTCGAAGTGCTTCGATCCTTTCAGGATCG
>JANPLJ010000392.1:0-2034 GCA_031426475.1 Pirellulaceae bacterium
TGCTCGACCCGCTGATCACCCGCAAACGTCCGCAGATCGTCGTCGATGACTACTTGGATGTCCCTTTTGAAGAAATCCCTGGGCCCAGCTTAGCGACAACAGCCGGCAGTTGGTTGGCGGCGAACTGGCAGTCTTTGGCCATGTTCCTTTTGGCCGGCGTTGTTTTGATGTCGGTACGCTCTTTCGTAGCCAGCGGCGGCAAGGGAAGCGATGACAGCGCCTTCGATCGAGGCTTTGACATTCCATTGGATAACGCGGCGGATATCGAACTCGCTAGCCTCAGTCGAAGTGACTTAGATGCTGCTGGCGGCGGAGAAAGTAGCGAGTCTGGTGAGGGCGAATCCGGAAACGACGCCAAGGACGCGCGTTCTCGCTTTAAACCCACTGGAGGTGACATGCGAACCGAACTCGCTTCGCTCATTCAAGAGAATCCAGATGTGGCTGCATCACTCTTGCGTGACTGGATCGGCGAAGCAGCGTAAGGCTGCGTTACAGCTTGACTTTTTACAGAGGAAACAGGCAACGCTGTGAAGCATTTTTGTAGCCACATTCGCCAGAATGTGGAGGCTTGGCGCTTCCATCCACGTTCTGACGAACGCCGCTACGCCAGAACTCTTGGAATTCAAATAGAAAAGATGCTTCACAGCGTTGGAGAAACAGGGTCACGCCAATATTGCCGAGACGACGCTACCATGAACGTCCGTCAATCGGTAATGACGCCCTTGGAACTTGTAGGTTAAACGCTCGTGATCTATGCCCAGCAGATGGAGCACGGTTGCCTGCAGATCATGCACGTGGACGCGGTTTTCGACTGCGTTGAATCCGAAGTCATCAGTGGCCCCATAGCTTATTCCTGGTTGAATACCGCCGCCTGCCATCCATAAGGTAAATGCGTATGGATGATGGTCTCGCCCCCACTGCTTCGTCTCTTCGATCTTTCCCTGCAAGAACGGCGTCCGTCCGAATTCGCCACCCCAGATGACTAACGTGTCGTCTAGTAACCCTCGCTGTTTGAGATCGCTCACAAGAGCCGCGCTGGGGGCATCAGTATCGGTGCATTGGATTTTGAGTTGGGTGTTCAGATTTTTATGCTGATCCCAGCCAGCATGCATAAGCTGGATGAATTTTACTCCTCGTTCGGCGAGTCGTCGGGCCATTAAGCAGTTATAAGCATAGCTCCCTTGCCGACGCACATCAGGACCATAGCTATCAAGTGTTGCTTGCGACTCATTCGAGAAATCGGTGAGCTCTGGTACGCTCGTCTGCATTCGATAAGCCATCTCGTACTGGGCGATGCGAGTTTCAATTTCTGGATCACCGACCTCGTTGAACTTTAATTCGTTCAATTGAGCAAGGTCATTCAAGATGCCACGCCGGATCTCACGACTCATTCCTTGAGGGTTCGAAAGATAGAGAACCGGATCGCCGCTTCCACGAAATTTTACCCCCTGAAACTTCGAAGGCAGGAAGCCACTTCCCCAATAGAAGTCGTAGAAAATCTGCCCGCAACTGGCCTCCTTGTCGCGTGACGTCATCACGACAAACGACGGTAGATCTTCGGTGTCGATACCCAACCCATACGTTAGCCACGCTCCCATGGTCGGTCGACCAGCCATCTCCGATCCGGTCAGAAAAAAAGTAATCGCCGGCGCATGATTGACTGCTTCTGTATACATCGACTTGACAAAGCAAAGATCGTCGGCGATTTGAGCCGTGCGTGGCAAAAAATCGCTGACCCAAGCTCCGCTCTGACCGTGTTGCGAAAAATTGCTGATCTCGCCAAGTACGGGTCGCTCGGTCTGATTGCCGGTCATCGTGCTAAAGCGTTTTCCTCCAACGACTTCGTCGGGAATCTGCTGGCCGTGTAACTCCTTGAGCTTGGGTTTGTAATCAAACAAGTCTACGTGCGAAGGCGCTCCATTCTGAAAAAGGTAGATCACGCGTTTCGCCTTCGGAGCGAAATGCGGTAAACCCGGTAACCCGCCTGCTTTTACCAGCTTTGTATTCTCAGCCGCTGGCGACGCATTCGCTCCG
>JANPLJ010000393.1:0-6228 GCA_031426475.1 Pirellulaceae bacterium
GTTCGGCGAGCGAGCGAATCGCTGAGCGACGTGTTTCGTTATCAGTCATTACGTTCAACACTCACCTCCTTCCGAGTGTCGCGACAGGCATAGCAGGCAAAAGAAGTGATGCGGGGTATCGGTCGCAGGCGATCGGGGGACAGTTGGCGAGTTTTGACATCATCGGACTTACCGAAGTTTTTGACGGGGGCTACCGGAGACTGCTACTTGAATCCTTTGCAACTCAAGAAAATGGTGCTCAGTTTGAATTGTTTGCCGGGCCAAAGCGATCTGGACGCCACCTTGCTAACGGTGGATTGCTCCTGCTAACCAAATTCCCGATTACTGAAAGCCACGAAATTGCTTTTCGGTCATCTACGCGATTTCTCACATCCGGAATCAAGTCAGATGGCTTTTTGCTCATGGGAGATTTCAATGTTGCTGGGACAACGGACGACCAGGAAGCCATCCCCGATAGCGAATATTTGCTCCTCAAGAATAGTCTGAAACACAATGGCGAATCGCTTGTCGATGTCGCCGTCGCAGCTGGCCAACAGGAGATGGGAACAAGCGACGCTTTAACCGATACGGGTGGACGCCGTATCGACTATGTCTTTGTCTCGAATCAGACGCCGCAGCTTGACTGTCAATTGATTCCAAAAAGTTTAAATACTCTGCCATTTCGCGATGAACGCGTTCCCGAAGGATCCCTTTCGGATCACAAAGCGGTTTGCAGCCGCATTGATTTTGTGAAAAACCGCTGAATTGGCAACCAATGATGATCGAGGCCGACTACTTTTTCGTCTGACAACTTTGGGCTAAACTCTTGATCTTCTGCCTACCATAGGCACACCCGATCCGAACACCCAATAGAGTCACGAAATAAGTCACGATGCGATCACGCAATGCTTTTTTATCTCTTTTGGTTTCTGGCCTTTTGGGAATGGCCGCTGCACTAGCATTCGGTGCCGAGGGCGAATCGCGATACGCGAGAGCGGATAATCTGAGTGGCTATGTCCATTGGATTGAGCTGATGGATGACCAAGTCAACAAGATCGATCCCAACGAAGAACAACCTCGCCCGTATTCACCGTTGAAAACATGCGGACGTTGTCATGACTACAACACGATTTCGCACGGATGGCATTTCGATGCGATAGAACGTGATCAAAATGGACGGCCGGGTCAGCCGTGGATTTGGAACGATGCTCGTACCGGCACGAATCTACCATTGTCGTATCGCGGATGGAAAGGGGCGTTTGACCCAGATCAACTCGGGATCGCGCGTTGGGCCATCGCCAAGCAGTTTGGCGGATATTTACCAGGCGGTGGGCCAGGAAGTGCAGATTCGCTCAAGCCCGAATCGGCCGCGAACAAAGATTCCACTACAGCGAGTGCTAGTGGCGATGGATCTCAAGACAGAAGCGAAATTACCGGTCCGTTGCCGATCGATTGTATGCTTTGCCATCGCAACGACCGAAGCTATAGCCCAGAAACATGGACGAAGCAAATTGCCGATGAGAACTTTGCTTATGCACCGACCGTGGCAGCAGGCCTTGCGACGGTTGTTGGCAGCATGGAAAGGATCCGCAGCAAACCCGATCCAGCGGCTGCTGGCGATTCGTCTCCTTTGCCGAAACTCAAGTACGACGCAACTCGCTTTCGCGATGACGGAAAAGTGTTCTTTGATGTGATCCGCAAACCAACCAATAACGCATGTAACTACTGCCATACAAATCTTGCTGCCGAGTCTTTTGGCTCCAATCGCTGGACGCACGATGATGATGTGCATATTCGAGCAGGGATGGCTTGCGCAGATTGCCATCGCAATGGGTTGGATCACCAGATAGTCCGAGGATTCGAAGGAGAAACGCATCCCCAGTCCGAATCGATCGCTTCCCTCTCGTGTCGCGGCTGTCATATCGGTGTCGAGTCGCAAGCGAGTCATACTGTCAATCGATCCTTGGCGGGGCGAATGGGCGCTCCGTTTCCCGCTCATCGCGGGCTGCCTCCATTGCATTTCGAAAAAATGGCCTGTACAGCGTGCCATAGCGGTCCTGTTCCACAGTCCGAACCGACGCGAATCATGAACTCGATCGCTCATCGTTTGGGGAGCCACGTTCATCGAACCACCGATGATCTGCCAGGGATCGTTGCGCCAGTCATGCTGGCTGTCGAACCGCAGTCCGCGGAAAATCATAGCCATGGCCACGGGGACAAAGAGGCATCGATTTACACGCCGCATCGAATGACTTGGCCCGCTTACTGGGGCATCATGAAAGACAAAGTGATCAAACCCCTGGAGCCGGAGAATGCCTATCAGCTGACGAAAGCAACGCTCAAGGTACGCAAGGATTTTTCGGAAGAGTTGGTCGCGGTCAAGCCTTCTTCGTCTGATCGCAAATCGATCCTCGGCGACGATCGAGCCAAGGTAAAGGAAGCAGATTTGACCGACGAAGAACGTGAGAAACTTGAAACTTGGACGAACGAACAAGGACAAAAGCAACTTAGAACACGATTATCCGACGCGATGTCGGCGATCGAAAAAGCGAATCCCGAGCATACCGCAGTCTACATTGCTGGTGGAGTCGGTTATCGCAAGAGTGCCAGCGGAAGCGACAGCCCGATTGAGCCGATACCTACGGACGAACTGGGCGAGGCCGCTAAGCCCTACGCTTGGCCGATGGCACATGACGTACGACCGGCGCGATTGTCATTGGGTGTTCAAGGCTGTTGGGAATGTCATAGCCATGACTCGGCATTCTTTTCCTCGCAAATCACTGCGGCAGGAACATTGCCTGGATTCAAAACGGTATCGACCCCGGTTCACGAACTGCAAAACCTTGACATGAATCGCATGAAACAATGGGATACCTTGTTTGAGGGACGAACTCCATTCAAACTTTTTGCTTTTTTATGTTTGGGGCTCCTCTCGGCGATTGTCCTGGGAAGTCTCGCTTGGGGAATTGGTCGACGCGTTTCACGAGTGGGAGGAGTTTAAGATGGATCGGTTTCACACTCTTTTGGAAAGCGTACTTCACTATCCGTTTTCGCGATTGATTCCGGCAGCCGGAATCGCGGTTCTTGCGATTCTGGTTCTTCATGGAATTTTTGCTAAGAGCACGCAAACCAAACGCGAGATCTCCAACCATCGCGGTATCCTGGCCGTGCTCATCTATATCGCATTCGCACTGGTGGTCGCCGTTCTAGCGCTGACTTCGTTTGGATCGATCATGATGAACGGCAAGATGGAACATCTCGCTTTGCTTGGACATGTGATGGCTGCTGGAGCCTTCACGGCGATCATGGTTGTCTTTGCGTACGCTTGGAATCCAGTATTCGGTCGACCACTACAAACGTCCCAGAGTTTCCAAGACAACACAACCAACGGATGGTGGGTTGCCCGTTGGAGTCTATGGCTGGTACTTTTCTCGTCGCTGGGCGTCGCGGCGTCGATGCTCTTTGGGATGCTACCGCTTTTCGACACAAATCAAATGGAGATCGCTATCGCCTTACATCGCTATTGCGGCTTGTTTCTTGTCATTGGAATCTTCGTGCATCTCTACGCGATTACAATCCAGCGGATTGGTTGGCGATAAACATCGTCGCACATCGGAACCGTTCTAGAGTAAACTGATGGCTGTCGTTGTGTAGTCATCTATCTTATAGGAACGATCGTGGAACAAGAATTCGATGTCGTTGTCATTGGAACCGGCCCGGGAGGTGAAGGAGCGGCCATGCAGGCTGCGAAGGCTGGCTTGAGCGTTGCCGTCGTTGAATCGTACAACAAGATCGGCGGCGGTTGCACGCACTGGGGGACGATCCCGAGCAAATCATTGCGGTACGCTATCTATTCAATCACGGAAGCACTGAATAATTCGATATTGCGAGAATTGGGCATCAGTGCCAATCCAACCTTTGCTCAGTTGCGATCTAGCAGCAAGGCGATCATTGATAAGCAAGTCAAGATGCGACAGACGTTTTACGAACGCAACAATGTTCCGATTACCAAAGGGCATGCAAAGTTCGCCGACGAACATACCATCGAAGTTGGCGACGACATTCGGTTGAAATCAAAGAATATTGTGATTGCAACAGGCTCAAGACCCTTTCATCCGGCCGGAGTTGACTTTTCGCATCCCCGTATTTTCGATAGTGATACGATCCTGGATCTCGCGTTCAAGCCTCAGTCGATCACAATCTACGGAGCCGGAGTGATCGGTGTTGAGTACGCATCGATGTTTCGAAATCTCGGTATCAAAGTCAATTTGGTGAATACTCGCACCAAGCTCCTCGAGTTTTTAGATGACGAGATTATCGATGCGCTCAGCTATCAAATGCGGGAATCCGGTGTTTTGATTCGCCACAACGAGACATTTGAAAAGATTGAGGGCCTCGACGACGGAGTCGTATTGCATCTCGAAAGCGGAAAACTCGTCAAGACGGACATCCTTTTATGGGCCAATGGACGGTCGGGCAACACAGAGAATCTTGGGCTGGAACGAATTGGCATCGAACCCAATTCTCGAGGACTGTTGAATGTTAACGATTGCTTCCAAACCACCGCACCGAATGTCTATGCCGTAGGCGATGTGATCGGCTATCCGTCGCTAGCGAGTGCGGCGTACATGCAGGGGCGAGCAGCCGCTCAACATATCCAGGGAAATACCGAGTATCGACTCAACATGGCCGATATTCCAACAGGAATCTATACAAGCCCCGAGATTAGTTCGATCGGCAAATCCGAACGTGAGTTGACCGAAGCCAAAATACCGTACGAAGTAGGGCACTCGCAATTCAAGAGTTTGGCGCGTGCCCAGATAACTGGCCGGGCAGTCGGTATGCTCAAATTGCTGTTTCATCGTGAAACACGCGAGATCCTGGGCGTGCATTGCTTCGGTCCAAACGCGTCCGAGATTATTCATATCGGACAAGCGATCATGAACCAGCCGGCGCCGAACAATAAGCTTGACTACTTTATCAATACAACGTTCAACTACCCGACGATGGCAGAAGCATATCGCGTCGCAGCGCTCAATGGTTTCAATCGCTTGTTCTAGTGCACGATTCCGATGTGCCACTCGCCGACCGCTTCGGATGGCTCCCAGCGCTGTTCGATACGGTTTCGAATTTCCGACGCATGATCGAAGTAGAGCCACTCGTAGTTCGGGACTCGGACGACGCACAGTCGCGATTGCCGATCGATGGCTTCGGCCAGTTGACGTCGCTCGTTGTTGACCAGCATCAAGGGCCAAAACGTTGGATTGGCCGACGTGAGTGGCTTGGCACCGGTCCAAAAGTAGAAGCGATTGTGATTCGTCCCCTCGAACATCAGATGGGATGCTCCCGACTGGATTATTGCATTGGAGATCGCAATCTGTTCCGATGCGATCGAAGCTGGCAATCGCATGCATGCGGATCCCGGCAAGCCAAGTGGCTGCCCCTTGGCATACCTCACCCAGTGCACAGTCGATGCCGACACAAACGTGCACAAGATACCGGCCAATACCCATTTCTTCACGACGAAGGACGACAACGCGAGTCGATTGGACGCTGCTGCTAGGTCGTTCTTTGGGCTCGCAACCAAGTACTCACCGAGACAGATGCCAATGACGATCAAGCTAGGCAATGTTCCGATTTGAACTTGTGTCCCTGAGACGGGAAACGCAATCAATGGCGAAAGAATCGCGACGAGTCCGAGCAAAAGTTTTTTCGGTGATGCCGAAACCTCGGCTCGCCAGAACCATAGGATCCATCCCGGTGCGGCCCATGCCAGGAAAAGCCCTGGACCTCGAGCATGCATTCCATGTTCCAGTGGCATTGCAGCGGTAACCGCGAGGAGCAGGGCGACACACACCCAAATCGCTGGCTTCGCCAACTCTCGCACGGCTTCTGAGCGGTTTGTCAACAATGCGACGATTGTAAGGAGCAGTCCAATAAACGCTGGCAACGAGAAACCGATAGGCCTGAAGAAGAAGTCCGCAAAATCGGAGTGCTGTCCGATCATGCCGAACCAAAGCTCCGCCGTGGAGACTCCTTGGCTCATCGCGACACCGAGCACGACACAGACGGCTATCGCTCCGCCCACGATGACGGACATCAGGTAAGCGACCGACGATCTACTTTGGTGACTATCAGTGGTCGCTGCCGACCGAATCAACAGTCCAGCGCAGGTTGCTAGCCAAAGCGCCCATAGACAGGCCAGTGGGTTTTCTTTTGCGATCCAAGCCACCCCAAGCGCCGGTCCGA
>JANPLJ010000394.1:0-3753 GCA_031426475.1 Pirellulaceae bacterium
ATCGCTCGGTGGGTTGGCAGTGAATGTCGTAAACTGCTAGGGATCCACGGCTTTCGGCAAGTCGAGCGTCCAAGCTCTTGGCGAGTGTGGCTATGAGAGCTGGCGATCAGCGAGAAGCGTTACATTTTCGTCCCTATTCGCTTATCAATTCGACTCGATTCTTCATGTTTTTTTCTACAGCGAATGAAAAAAGGCAGCGAATTGAAAAACTGTCTCACTTGAAGCGAAAAGGCAATCAATTCTTCGATCTCCTTTTCCGGGCGACACATCGCATTACGGTGAGCGGTGCGCCTCAGATATGTTCGAAAGACGGTTTCCGATGGATGCGAGTGCAATCAGCGCGAGGATTGCAAAGCCCGAGCCGATCGACAATGCAGCGGGGGCACCGAAGCGGTCCCAAACGATCCCGGCTAGCAAGCTGGCGATGAATGTCGTAAGGCCTGTTAGTCCGTAAAAGTATCCCATCGCGGCACCGCGTGCTTCGCGCGGCGCATGATCGGCGATGAGCGCTTTACCGACTCCATCGGTCAACGCCATATAAACACCATAGATCGCCATGAGCGGCCACATCCCCCACGCTTGAGTCGCTGGCAACAACGCGAAGCCCGCGTATACGCCTGCATAAATCATCCAACCAACGGCGATGATACGCCATCGTCCAATGCGGTCACTCAGCGCGCCGATGGGGTAGGAGAGCAACGAATAGGTAACGTTGTACAAGGCGTAGACGAGCACGACAGCCCATGGCGAATAGCCAAGATCGCGAGCTCGAAGTAGAAGAAACGTGTCGCTGCTATTGGCAAGAGAAAACAACAATAGAATCCCCAACACGTACCAATACGAGGCGGGAAGACTTGGCCGACAGTTTTGATCCGACGGAGTGTTTTCGAGCAAATGCCCCTTGCCATCTAAGCCATCCATACTCACGGCGATCGGAGCCTCTATCGAAGTCGAGTCGGATTCGCGCACTAGGAACGTTAGTACCAGTGAGGCGAGCCCAAGAACCGCCCCCACACCGAAAATCGCTCGGTAAACCCAAGCCGGTGTTTCGATTGCCGTGCTGACCACGTTTCCCGAGATTGTCGACTCGGGTGTCCCTGTCAGCCACCATAACAGGAACGCAGAGAGAAGAACGCCAACAATTGCTCCCGCCGTATCAAACGCCCGATGCAACCCAAAGGCTTGACCGCGTTGTTCAGCGGATACTGCATCGGCAATCAGTGCGTCGCGCGGCGCACCTCGAAGCCCTTTCCCGAATCGGTCCAGCAATCGCCCGCCAAGTACCAGCGGCCAAACGGTCGCCATCGCAATAATCGCTTTACCGACAACCGGCAATCCATATCCCCAACGAATCCACCACACTCGTCCGCCCAGCTTGCCTTTCCGGTCGCTGCGAATTCCTGCTATCGCGGACATCAAGGCGACAATCAAAACGGCTGCACCTTCCATCGCGCCCAATTGCGTCTTCGACGATCCAAGTACGCTAATCAGAAAGAGCGGGAGGAGCGGATAGACCATCTCGCTCGAGACGTCTGCAAAGAACGAAACCCAACTGAGTATCCACACCGGACGGGGAAGTCGTGAAGCCGTGTTAGATTGGGTTTTTTCTTCGTTGATTGCTCACCTCACCGGATCAGAAGCTTCAAGCGATCTATGGCCGTCGATAGTTTCTCTTCTAGCGAGTCTGCGAACCCAATATCATTCAACTTGCTGACAGCGAATTTAATTGCCGCATCTTTGTTGCGATGATCGTGCCAATGTTGCATTCCATCTCGAATCAGTCGTGTCAATTCATCTGCATATTCCATCGGAATTCTAGAATCGCGTCAGGCTTCGCAATCGCCGAATTGCGATAGATCGACGAAGCCACATTATACAGGTGTCCTTGCGCGACTCCAACACCAGCCGAGAATTGGGATAACACTTCGGGAGGAAATCTCATAAAAATTCGACACTTCTCAATGATCGACGATACGTTGTGCCTACTACCGTAGGCCGGAACAAGCAGCTAATTGCGTTCGTCAATTTGAGGAAGATAGTCTGCGCTGTTCCGGCAATCAGAAACCTCGGTTCTGCCGGAACGGCGTCGCCAACGATTTATTCAACATCTAAATTTGCTAGCGACTTGTTCCGGCCTACAAAAAAGCGAGACGGCCTCTCAGTCTTCTGGGGAGAGGGGGACGGGTGAGGGAACCGAGTCGCTTGGAAACACGGGCGCTCGTCCCCAGCCCTTCTCCCCGAAGACGGCATTTTACAGCCTGGGGTGGAGTTCGCGGTAAGGCTGTGAATGAAAACGTGGTCCCGCGGCTCCGACCGCGGGAAGCTGAACTGTCAGCGGACGGAGCCGCTGCCCCACATCTCGCGGAGCGAACGGAACCCCAGGCTTAGAAATGCCGTCGCACTCGCGACTTAGGGATTTGCCTCTTCGGAAGAGCGAAAAGGCCGGACTTCAAAGTCCCTTTTTTAGGGTAAGATGAGCGAATCCAACTCAACGGAGCCCTTGATTTATGTCCCCCGGATTTCTGATTCCGAAAATCGCGAAAAGTAGAAGTTCCCGACGCTCTTTTTTTGCGACAATCGGTGGAACGATCCTCGCATCGGCAAGCGTTCTCGGTGCCGGCAATCGCATTCGCGTCGGCGTGATCGGCTGTGGAGTGCGCGGCAAGTATTTGCTTGGTAACTTACCAGAAGACGTTCGTGTCACGGCGATTTGCGACTGCTCGAAGACGCGCATCGGTGATACGATGGAACCGAAAGGCGTCTTCGTCGACGTTCTTGAAGTATTTAAGCGTCGAGATGCGGTGAGCGTCGCAACGTATCAAGACTATCGTAAGCTTTTAGATGAAGCGGAAGTCGATGCTGTCATCATCGCCGCGCCTGATCATCATCATGTGCCGGCCGCTACGCTAGCGTGCCAAGCTGGTCGCGATGTCTACGTGGAAAAGCCACTCTCATTGCGGATCAATGAAGCCCGTTCTCTTATCGATATCGCTACAGAACAAAAGCGAGTCGTCCAGGTTGGGAGCCAGCAGCGATCGATGGAGGTGAATGTCTTTGGATGCAAGTTCATTCGCGACGGCGGGCTCGGAAAGATCAGTAAAGTCGAGATCCCGGCATACCCTGGCCCGATGCAGCTTGACCAGCTCCAGCGAGCAAGCTTTGCGCCGATGCCAACAAAATCGATCCCGTCGCCGGATATGATCGATTGGAATCTGTTCCTTGGTTCCACCGCCTCGATCCCCTATGACCCGCGACTTTGGATGAAGGAAGATTTTAAGATTGGCGACTTGCTTTGGCGCGGATGGGACTTGTTTCGCAATTTTTCAGGGCACTTGATGACGAATTGGGGGGCTCATTCGGTCGATATGGTGCAATTGGCTCTTGGTCGAGATCACACTGGCCCTGTCGATATCGAAGCTTATCGTCCGGACGACCTTATAAAACTTGCAAAGCACTGGTCGGCGAAGACACCACCGCCGCTGACCGATCACCGCGCAAACGAAGACGAACGACGCTTCTGGCCTGTGAAGATGCGTTACGCCGACGGACTGGAGCTCGATTTTAGTCGCGATCAAGACTCGCTTGTTTTCCATGGCGAGCGAGGCCAAATGACCATGAAACGCAATTTCATTTCCACCGATCCTCCGGAGTTGATCGAGAATCAATTCGATCCGGGCGATGCGGAGAAGTGGAACGGCGAGGGCAACGTTGCGCGTCCTCATATCGATAACTGGCTGGACTGCATTCGCTCCA
>JANPLJ010000395.1:0-4517 GCA_031426475.1 Pirellulaceae bacterium
CTTTGCTATCTGTGCTACTCTCCTCCAGAATTTGATAGCACAGATGGCAAGGCCGGAGCACAGATGGGGAAGTAACACAGATGGGGAAGTAAATGGAGTAGTAGGTAGTAGATGGGGAACTAGCGCAACCCACGCGGATAAACGATCACCATTCATCTATTAATCCAACGAAGACGCGACCTTGCCTCGAGCTTCACGCAATCCTCGGCTGAGGATATCGCGAAGGAGCGGCGAGTAGTCTTCGTATTTCGCATCGTCGGGCGAGCCATCGGCATACTGGAGTATCGCATCGCGAGGTTTGGCACCCAACGCTAACAACGTGCTGCTTACCGTACCGTACTCGTTTCCGCGAATCACCATGCTCGGCCGACCTTGAGGTGACGGCGTTCGCGAGAAAACGCGACTTGCCACCGCAAGGAACTTTACGGGCGAATCCAATGTCTGAAGTGTCAGCAATCGCTTAGCCATCTGAACACGCTCGTCGCGTGGATCGTTCAGATTGTGGCTCCCCACGATGTTCAACCCTGGTTCCAAATCGTGTACTTCGTCGACCATATCGTGTTGCAAGACGAATCCGCACTCTCGATCGGCGATTACAAGGTTGAATCCTTCGAAAATGTGCTTACCCATCTCCTCAAAAGCCTTTTCAAGACCTTTGCGAGCTGACGTCGCACGGAGGACTTCCTTGCATAGGACGCCTCGAGAACGATTGCCCGTGATCGGTTCAAGCATTCTTCGATTGCAGATCCCAACAAACATTCCATTTTGATTCACACCTAACCATGTCCCACCGGCACGCGAGTCGGTTGGACAAAGGATTCTTGGTTTTCCGGAAAGAATCGCAGGCGAGGTTGAACGTCTGTCGTAAAACTCCTCTCGGTTAGCGGCAACAAGGATGGGACTTTCCGGAACCAATCGATACTGAATGGCCAGCAAGCACATCGAGATGTCAACTACACTTTCTATGTCGGTGGGGCGCCCAAGCAAGTTTTGTCTCTCCCATCCGCAATACCAAGAGCGGCAGGTAGGCTCAGGCTGACGAAGCAATAATTTAACCAGCTGCGAAACAGAAAGTCACCCCCCAATGGGTGGTTTCGAAAGAAAACTCTTTAGTAACTTGAGGAAAATAGCGAGACTTTGACACCCGGCGGAGCCGAAAGCAGCTTTTCAGCCACCCCGCAAGCTTGGCCTACCAACTTTCCAATTGACGAACTTGGGCTAGAATCTTGTCTCTCTATACAGCGCATTCGATGAATAGCATCGACAAGTCCTCATTAGCGGAAGTTTCGAAAAACGCCAATCGGCCATCTTCCGCATCCGTTTTATCGCACGTCTTACGAAACAAACCAAATGAATATTTTGCAAAGCCAGGATCCAGCCGTTTGGGCCGCAATCGATGCGGAAGCAACTCGTCAGCAAGAAGGCCTCGAGATGATCGCCAGCGAAAACTACACGTCGCTGGGGGTTATGCAAGCCGTGGGAAGTGTCCTAACGAACAAGTATGCCGAGGGTTACCCAGGGCGTCGCTACTATGGTGGTTGCGAGCATGTCGATGTCGTCGAGCAGCTTGCGATCGATCGCGCCAAAGAATTGTTCGGCGCCGAAGCGGCCAACGTTCAACCCCATTCTGGTTCCCAAGCGAACACGGCGGTCTATCTTTCTGCGTTACAGCCAGGTGATATTGTTTTGGGGCTGGACCTCGCCCAGGGGGGGCATCTTACGCACGGCATGCATTTGAACATCAGCGGCAAACTCTATAAGTTCCATGCGTACGGCGTTGACCACCAAGAGCATCGCATCGATTTTGACCAAGTTGCAAAGTTGGCTCGCGAACATCGGCCTAAGATGATTGTCGCCGGAGCTAGCGCTTACCCGAGAGAAATCAATCACGACAAGTTTGCCGACATCGCTCGCGAAGTCGGAGCCAAGCTGATGGTCGATATGGCCCACTATGCGGGCTTGGTCGCTGCTGGCTTACATCACAATCCAGTCCCCTGTGCGGACTATGTCACAACAACAACGCATAAGACACTGCGAGGGCCTCGCGGCGGGCTGGTGCTGAGCAAGGCTGAATTCGCAAAGCCCATCAACAGTGCGGTATTCCCGGGCATTCAAGGCGGACCATTGATGCACGTGATCGCCGGAAAAGCGGTCTGTTTCGGTGAAGCCCTCTCGCCTGACTTTAAACGGTATGGCCGCTCGGTCATCGACAACGCACAAGCCTTGGCGGAAACGCTGCTCAGCAACGGAATCCGATTGATCAGCGGCGGTACCGATAATCATCTCGTCTTGTTGGACGTGACCAGCATTGGCCTTGGCGGAAAACTCGCCGAGAAAACGCTCGACCGATGCGGAATCACTGTCAATATGAATATGATTCCTTTCGACACCCGCAAAGCGATGGATCCAAGCGGCATTCGAATCGGGACGCCAGCTTTGACAACCCGCGGAATGGGTGTGGATCAGTTGAAGCAGATTGGGAAGTGGATTGTCGCAGCGCTGCGAAACACCGACGACGACGCAGTCCTCGCTGGAATTCGTGAAGAAGTCCGCCAGCTCGCAAACCAGTTTTCCGTCCCAGCAGGCCAGTTGGCCTTTGCCGGGGTATAACTTCGATTCGGTTCGAAGCATCATGGCAATGAGTCGCATGATGCAACTCGAATATTCCTTTACCAAGATCCTAAACCGGAACTTATGGCTAGCACGCCGCGGATATTGATAGCCGATGACAACGTCGCCAATCGAGAGTTGTTGGAGGCTTATCTCGCAAACATCGAATGCGAAGTCGATACGGCAGTCGATGGTCAGGATACGCTAAACAAGGTCGGAGTTTTCAAGCCCGACCTGATTCTGCTGGACGTGATGATGCCGAAGATGAATGGCTTCGAGGTCTGTCGTCAGTTGAAGAGCGATCCGAAAACTTCCAAAATCATGATCTTGATGGTCACGGCTCTCAGCGAGCTCGGCGATATTGAACGCGCGGTCGCAGCGGGAACCGATGATTTTCTGTCGAAGCCGATCAACAAAATCGAGTTGAATAAGCGAGTCGCGAATATGCTGCGATTGAAGGATACCACCGACGAACTCGAACGACTGCGTCAGTATATTCAAGCGATGGAAGACTAAGATCGAGCCACTCACGCGCGAAGACCAACACCTGCTCGCCCGTATTCAGCGTCTCGTGCCGATCGAGCACACGACGACGAGCATCGCAGATTGCAGCTATCCTTGGACACAGGTCATCGATCCCGATCGTTTGCTCGAGCAAGCTCTTCTGAAAAGCGATCGAAAGCCGTACGAAGTTGACCCGTTCTGGGCGGCAACGTGGCGGGCAGCAACAGGTCTCGAGAGATTTTTGGACCGCTTCGACCTCGACAGTCAGCGAGTGCTCGAACTCGGATGTGGAAGCGGTCGGGCAGGAATTGGAGCTGGCATGCGTGGGGCGAACGTCGTCATGACCGACGTCGTTGGATGTGCCATGCTCGTCGCACGCTTCAATGCTCGCTTTATCAGATCGCGAGTTTCGATTCGGCGTCTGGAATGGAAAGAAGAACAGATTCCCGGCGCGAAGTTCCAGTACATTCTCGGCTCCGATATTGTTTACGACCCAGCTTTACACCCGATCATCGAACCATGCCTTCGTCGACACTTGCATCGCGATGGCGTTGTCCTTCTCAGCGAACCCCAACGTCACACCGGCGACCGATTTCGAAACTGGATTACGACCGCCGGCTGGCAGTTACAAGAACACTATATCGATCTCGGCGACAACAATCGATCCATTCGGATCTTCGAACTGAGATTACCCCACAGGGCCCGTGCATGACCGAATCAGTCTATCCGTAGATGCGAAGCAAAACTACAGCCTGCGATCCTGAATCTTGCTATGATGAGTACCTCACCCCGCTAGGGTGGTTCTCAGACTAGTCCGTGACTTACCGTTTTGAATCGAAAGCAGTCGTATGAAACAATCGCCGGTTGAAATCAATTTGTCGCCTAGCCAGGTTTCAGGCATTGTCGCGGGCGGTTTGGCAGCCTTTTTCGTCATCTACGTCTTGATGTCGGGGGTCTTCATGGTCGCGGCTCACGAACAAGCGGTGGTGCTGCGGTTCGGCAAGTACTTGCGGACCGATGGGCCTGGATTGCATTTCAAATTTCCGTGGATCGACCAACGCTTTGTAATCGATCAAGGCGAAAGATCTCTTCGATTGCCGCATGCCCAGCCTGATAGCTACGGTTATTCGCAAAACGTGGCGATGCCGACGGATGAGCAAGAGGACAAGCTGATCCTGACGGGTGACCTGTATGCGGCAGTCGTCGAATGGAACGTCTTTTGGCGAGTCGTCGAACCCAAAGACTATTTGTTTAACTTCGATGGGGACAACGGACAGATCGAACGTGTCATCGTAGCCGTCTCACGAAGCGTGATGCATAGCGCCGTCGGTGATTACTCGGCGGAAGAGCTTTTAACCGGTAAACGCGAAGAGATTACTCAGATATCCCTCAAGCAACTTTCG
>JANPLJ010000396.1:0-3990 GCA_031426475.1 Pirellulaceae bacterium
TATTTCCCACCACAGCTTTCATTTTCAGAAAATCATGACCAAGCAGTACTTAAGACGGACTGTTATCGAGCAAGGCAGCGTTGCAGCATTGAGCGCCGGTTTACTACCGCGTATTGGATGTTCCTTTGAGCCGCCATCGACTAGTCATGGATACGTTATTGGCGAACCCACTGCGGCTGTCGTCGGCGATAAAATTCTGATCGAAGGTGGCAATGCGATTGACGCGATTGTGGCGGCCGCATTGACGAGTGCGATTGCCGCTCCAAATCAAACCGGGATCGGCGGATATGGAATGTCAGCCGTGTTCGCAATGGACTCTGGGAGAAAGGTCGTGGCCATCGATGGCAATTCGACGGCACCGGCTTCGATGAAAGCAGATGTTTTTCGAGCCGTTGCCGAAGGGAAAGACCCGCATCGCACGAACGAAGCTGGTTGGTTAGCAGCAGGCGTTCCGGGAATCTTGGCCGGGCTGCAATTGGCGATCGATCGCTTTGGAACTCGCTCATTTGGCGAGCTCGTTCAGCCCGCAATCCAGCTCGCAAAAAAAGGTTTCCCCTGGCCTAAAACGCTTTCGTCGTTGGTGGCGGCGAATAAAACCATGGCCAACGATCCGGGTTCGCGAAGGCTCTATTTCAAGCATGGGCAAGTTCTCGGTGCCGGTGAAAACTTTAAAAATCCTTACGTGGCCGAACTCCTTGAGACGCTGGCCGCAGCCAACTCGGTAACGGCATTTTATAAGGGGGATATCGCGCAGCGAATCGCCGATTCGTTTCAGAAAAACGGCGGTTTGGTAACGACGCAAGATCTTGCTGCATATGAAGCAAAGATCTGCGAGCCTTTGGCGATGTCCTGGAATGGATTCCAGATCTTCACGCCCCCGTTGACCTCGGGAGGATTGACTGTTCTGCAGATTCTCGGAATGTTGCAAGCGATGAAGTGGGAAACTATCGACGATGAAATGAAGCGGCTACATCTCAAGATCGAGGCAACTCGACTGGCTTGGAATGATCGACTCGCGTTGTTGGGCGATCCAAGCCAAACCAACGTTCCTATCGAACGCTTGCTTTCCAAGGTCTATGCCGAAAAAACCGCAGCCCGCGTCATCGAGGCTGTCGACAAGGGATCGTATTTGCAATATCCGATTACTGCAAAGCCACAAGGAGGCACCATCAGCTTGAGTGCTATCGATCGAGATGGAAACATGGCAGCACTGACTCTATCGCACGGCGACGCGTTTGGTGCAAAAGTGACAGTTGAGGACCTCGGCCTAACGCTCGGGCATGGAATGTCGCGATTCGACCCAAGGCCCGACCACCCAAACGCACCGGGGCCAGGCAAGCGACCGCTGCATAACATGGTTCCGACCATTGTTACCCAAGACGGGCGAGGCGTGATGGCCGTTGGCGGCCGCGGTGGCCGCAGAATCGTCGGTGCCGTCCTCGATACGCTTTTGCCATTCGTAGTTTTCAACGAACCGTTAGCACAAGCGATCGCCACCCCCCGATTGCATACCGAAGGCGATCATCGTTTGTTGGTCGAAAGTCCATTCAACCAGCATCACATGCAGGCGTTGAAAGGGATTGGCTACGATGTCAAAACCTCTTCCGTCGCAACACTCAGTGCAGTTGCGATAGAACATGGAAAAATGATCGCAGAGATGCGTTAGCAGGTGTGTCGACTTTTTCGGATATTCTAGTACTATTTCGACTGTCATCGCGAACCGTTGTTCCTCGCGAGATAGGTTAAAGTCAGGGGTGGAGAGAGTTTGAATAATCAACCGTACGGAATACCGACCAGTCGTTGGTCGCCGCACATGACTCCCTGGTGGTTCAGGGCGACAGGCGTGTTGCGCAAACGAGAGTTGCGACAACAAAAGATCGGCCGCGTCGACGTAAATGGCCTCGAACGATTGGAAGCATCGCTTTCGCGTGGGCATGGCATCTTGTTAGCACCCAACCATTCCTTCCACTGGGACTCGTATTGCCTGCTAGCCGCTGCAGAACGACTACGAACCCCTTTTTACATTATGACCGCTTGGCAAGTTTTTGATGCGAGCGATTGGTTTACTCGACATTCCATGCAACGATGTGGTTGTTTCAGTGTGGATCGAGAAGGAACGGATCTTCCGGCGATGAAAACTGCCGTCGATATACTACAGACTCGGCCGCATCCACTTGTGATCTTTCCCGAAGGGGACGTCTACCATACGAATGATCGAGTGACTCCGTTTCGCGACGGTGCGGCAGCGATCGCCTTGATGGCCGCTCGCAAATCCAGTCGGCCGATCGATGTAATTCCGGTCTCGATGAAGCGATGGTATATCGAAGATCCAATGCCGAGCTTGCTCGAAACGATTCTTAGTCTGGAACAACGCTTGTACTGGCGACCGCAAAGCCACTTGTCGATTATGAAGCGTATCCTGCAAGTTGCTGAAGGGCTGCTTTCGCTCAAGGAGATAGCGCATCTAAGTTCAACGCAATCGGGACCTCTTGTCGAGCGGATTCAGACGCTTGCTTCATCCATTCTTGGGAGATGTGAAGCGCGATATCAAATCGAGCGAAAAACCATGATGCTCCCTGAGCGAGTCAAAGAAATACGCCGTAAAATCATCAGTGATCGCGAGACGAACCAAGCCGGCGCGACACCCTTCCAGCACCAACAATGGGCATCGGATATGGAGGATATGTTCTTAGCAACTCAACTCTACAGCTATCCAGGAGACTACCTGATCGCACACCCTTCGATCGAACGACTTGCCGAGACGCTCGACAAACTCGAAGAAGACGCGTTGGGAGCGAACTACCCAACCGTACGAGCACGCCGCGACGTTTTGGTTCAAATCGATGAGCCTATTTCATTGCCGCTTGGAAAAGAGAATCGCATGTCGGCCGCTGAGTTAACTGAGCGAGTCGAGGCACGCGTCCAGACCATGCTAGACGAAATGAACCGGCAACGACCTTCCCTGGCGATCGACCCCCAGCCCAATTAAGCATCTATGTTTTCACTTAAGAACGTATCGAAATCGTTTGGAACGCTCCAAGTCCTCCAGCCGACGACTGTCGACTTTCGAGTCGGCGAGTCGACCGTCCTGATTGGTCCAAGCGGCTGTGGTAAAAGCACTTTGCTGAGACTTCTGGTCGGCTTGATCCTTCCCGATGCGGGGAGCATTGAATTCGAAGGCGAAACAGTCAATGCAAATACCATTCAAGGGCTTCGACAAAGAATGGGCTACGTGATTCAAGACGGTGGGCTCTTTCCACATTTAACAGCTCGCGAAAACGTTGGACTCTTAGCCAAACATCTGGGCTGGGAGCGATCGAAATTGATTTCCCGTGTGGATGAGCTATCGGATCTAACCAGACTACCTCGAACGGTTCTCGACCGCTATCCAGCTCAAATGTCGGGCGGACAACGGCAACGCGTCGGAATCATGCGAGCTTTGATGCTCGACCCGCCCGTGATGCTATTGGACGAGCCGATGGGGGCTCTCGATCCTCTCGTTCGGTTCGATCTACAAAATGATCTTCGAACAATCTTCAAGACGCTCGCAAAAACATCCATCATGGTGACTCATGATATGGGCGAGGCCGCATTCTTCGGTGACCGTGTGATGTTGCTCAGCGAAGGCAACATCGTGCAAGAAGGACGTCTTGACGAGCTCATTCAAAATCCATCGAACGAATATGTCGCTCGGTTTATCAGCGCGCAAAGGATTCCCAATACATGAAGCTCATACTGATTGCGATCGCGTGTTTATTGATTGCACGGCTTGGCCTGGCCAACGATCCATCGACGGTCCGTGTCGGCTCGAAGAGCTTTACGGAGTCCGTGGTGTTGGGGGAGCTTTTGACCCATTTGATTCGACAGTCGGGGACCAACGTCGAGCATCGATCTGAGTTGGGTGGAACGCAAATCTTGTGGCAAGCTCTCATCCAAGGTGATATCGACGTCTACGTGGACTATACCGGAACGATTCGAGAAGAGTTGCTG
>JANPLJ010000397.1:0-3936 GCA_031426475.1 Pirellulaceae bacterium
GTGGGCGATGAGTGAGTTTCCCACTATGTTAACCTCGATCGTCTACACTTCGCCAGGGCGATCAAGCGACGTGGCGATGATTCTTGGAACGATTTAACGCATCGGCAGTTGGTTCCAGCTGTTCAAGCGTTTCATTTGGCCCGAATATCCGTGGTGAGGGCAACGGCGTCGCATGGTGTTGAGGCGTACGGATAATCAGGTCTTGCACAGCTTTCGCTGCAAAGGGCAAGGTAGAAATCAGGACTAAAGAATCTTCACAAGCTCGACATGAAAGTGAAGCGTCGCGTTGGGAGGAATCTCTCGTCCGGCACCGCGGGGCCCATATCCCAGTTCCGAGGGAATCTCGAGCTCCAGCATTCCACCCTCACCGACCAGCAACAAACCTTCCGTCCAACCTGGAATAACTTGCTGAACACCAAAAGTCGTCGGTGAACCACGATCGTAGGAACTATCAAATACGGTTCCATTATCAAGCCAACCTTTATAGTGGACTGAGACTCTGTCGGTTAGCTTCGGTCGTTTGCCATCACTCTTGCGCAGAATTCGATACTTGAGTCCCGAGGCAGTCGTCGTAAATTCCGCTGGTGCATCCGCGTCGACCTGACCAATGGAAGCCACACTTGCTGGTTTCCAAAGAACTTTTCCTAAAGCGCACCCCGAGCTGATAGCGAACCCCAGCGACATCCACCCGATCCAGCCAGCGATATGTGGATTCAATCTAAATTGCATCACTTTCCCTTCGAGTCTTTGAGACAATGCGAATCGAAACGGCACGTATTGTCATCAATTGCCGTTTATGTCGCTATGTCAGAATTTTTGCGTTCCTTTCATTGCCATCCAGCTCTTTGGAGTACAATCTAGATCGGTCAGCAGTCCGATCAGGCAAGCAATCCTTTTACAGGAGCAAAGATCATGTGGTCGACCCCAGAAGGTGACCGAGTCGTCCAAGGTTTTGAGGCCGCGTTGATTCGTGAAGCGGTTGGCGTCATGATCGATGAGCTCGAACTGTTGGCCGACCAGACTGCTTTTCCACCCCTGGAATTCGGAATTCCCGTCTGGGATGGCCTGACTTGGCAACAAAAGCTGGCAACCTTGGATCAAGTCCTTCTCCATCTTCTCCAACCATCGCTTCCCCCCCTGCCGTTGACTTCGATTTACGAGTCTGCCGTCGGGGCGATTTTCGAAAAGATTAAATCCGGTATCGAAATCGAACTCGACTTCGAAAGCACGGAAACAGAATCCGAGTTTCACGATGCTAGCGACACTTGGCGATCGATGGTGCTTGCTGCGTTTGACGAGCCACGATACATGGAAGATGGCTCCATGAGTAGCGACGACGTCGACGATTTAGATAGCGATTTTTATCCGGATGGGCCTCGCGACATGCGAAAAGACCTTTGGTTCAACGTAGTCGAAAGTCTAGCAGATCGATTGTTGTGGGATCGTGACTATGAAATGGAAGATGTCTTTGCGGATGTTGAACCAGACCAAGCGGCCGCCATGAAGAGCTATATGGGGGTGAGCGAGGGATACTACCGACAAATCGCTCCGGATCTGCGCGATGACCAAGTTGAAACAGTTATTAAACGGGTGAAAGCCATTACCCATCGTCGCTTCATCGATGATTGCGATTTCTGACGAGACAGCTCGAGAGGCGGGCAACACCAACCCCTTATTCCGATGGACCTACCGATTTTGATGGTAGCAATCGAGCGAGCCCGGCAGTCGCCCAGGCCGTTGCGGCGGTTGAAAGGAATTGGTGGTCGCCATAAGGATCACCGTTTTCGAAGTACTTCTGAGCCTTAAAAGCCACATGCGATTCGGCTAGCCACGATCCATCTGCGGCCTGCCTTTTCAGAAGGTAGTCGCGAGCCCTGATGATGGCCGGGTGATCGACCGCGAGGCCTGTTTTGAGCAGGATAAACAACGTTTGCCCAGTCGAGTACGTGTCGCTTTCTCGATCCTTCGTTTCAGCCCACCCACCATCCTCACACTGCTCGACAAGTATCGCATCGAGTATACTTCGCATTACGGTTTGGTCTCCACCCAATTCGTGCAATCCCCACAGTCTCCAAAGTCGATCCTGCTGGTCGCGAAGCGATACCTTGTTCAGCCATTGCTCTGCCAAGGCTCTCGCAACCTCGACTTGGGGACGCTGTTGGGGCGATGCGTATTTTTCAATCCCGACGAGCACAAGAACCGTATCGGCAATAAGCGACGCCTGCATTGGAGCACGACGGCATGATGCTTGCCAATGCCCATCGTTTTCCTTAACCGGTTTCGCGGTGGCTACGTCGGCTGCCTTTGGGTCTCGCAATCTCGCAGTCCCTTGGATTTGCAGCAGATACTTGACCATGGATGTCGTCGTCTCGTCGGACGGCCTTTGGTCGAGCGCCAATGCCCACAGCCCAAAACCAGTCGTCGCTGCGCCACCTGGTACGTGCTCGCCTTCGTTCATATCATCGATGCGTTCTTCGAAATAAGCATGCGTTGTGTCGGCTTGCGACTTCAGCCACTCTCGATCCAATGCGAAGCCTACTCGTTCCGCTTCGATCGCGGTTAGCATGGGCAGCGATTGGTGGTGGCATGAAAAGCAAGTTCTATTCTTCTGCCAGTCGCTGGCTGCTTGATTCACGCGAGCCAAACCGCGTCTTACAGCAGATACGAGTTCATTCGAGTCTTCCGCCCTCGATTGGCCATTCACGACAATTAACAGAACGAGGGTCAGGTATACACGATTCATCGAAAACTCCCTACATAAGTTCTTTACGACAAGCCTGTGAGTTTATCATTGTCTTCGTTCGCTCCGCGAGATGTGGGGCAGCGGCTCCGTCCGCTGACACTTCAGTTTCCCGCGGGCGGAGCCGCGGGACCACGTTTTCATTCACAGCCTATCCGCGAACGTATTGTTCACTATGATTCATCATGGCTAGTTTCAGCCGCCGATTTGTTAACAAAACAGGTCAAAACCAAGCGAATCGAGTCGTAAGTGATTTTACCCTCCAGGTGATCAAACAGTGGACGCAATCGATCGGTCGATTGAGTTTCTCGAATCGCTTGTTCGATCGTTTCAATTTCGGAACGTTCGACCCAATCGGACGCGTCTGTAATCTTGTTGTGTTTGAGATATTCGTTCAAGTATCCGACAACGGTGGATCGTGTCCGATTCATCTTTTCACAGACTTGATCGACGGTCATCCCTTGTTGGAAATATTGGAAGGCCGCAATCGAATTAGGACTCAACTCCAAAGCCGTTGCCGGTTTTGATTTCGTGGGCTTCGAATCCACTACTGGCGGAATATCCATCGTGAGTTCCTTCGCGGAACAGTAAGCTCGCAACTCGCCCAAGAACATTTCGCCGAGGTCTGTTAATTTGCGTTGGCCAATACCATGAACTTCTGCCATGGTCTCGCGCGAAGCAGGGCGACGCGCCGCTAGCTCACGCAATGTAGTATCCGCAAAGATCGCAAAGGCAGGAACCTTTCGCTCGATAGCCAATCGACTGCGCAATGCCCGAAGATGATCAAACAGCCCTCGATCAACTCCTTCCCAAGACTGAGGAGCTCCATTTCGCGACGGGCTCTTGCCTCGCGATTCTTTTACGGTGCCTTTCGGCAATCGCGGATGCGCGTCGCCTTTGAGTAGCAATCGTCCCATTTCCGTGACTCGCAAGATGGGATACTCGTCGGCCGATCTTTCAAGAAAACCTTGTGACACCAGCTGGTCGATCCAGCCCTTCACCGTCGCCGAGTTTTCCTCACTCAGCAGACCATACGTGCTCAATTGGTTGTGCCCAAACTGCTCAATACGTGCTTCTTTCGCCCCGATCAAGACTTTCGCAGTGTAGTCGACACCATAACGTTCACGCAGCCGAACGACACACGAAAGTATCATTTGACCAACGCGTGTCGGATCATCCACCAACTCGACTTCGTC
>JANPLJ010000398.1:0-2252 GCA_031426475.1 Pirellulaceae bacterium
CGTTACCAACGCTGATGCGCAGTCGTGAACCAGCATCGGTGGGCGGACAGGCCAACGCGATTTCGATGTCGTAGTCGCCGGCGTTGACCACTTCGATGTCGAACCAGACTTTCGCTTTCGCATCCGTCCAGCCCGCGAGCCAGTCGTTGGCGAAGCCGGGTCCACTGGCGAACTTCAGTGGCTTGTCGAGGTAAGCCTGCGGGGCGTGCAGTTCGACCGGGTTGTGCTCTGCGTGGCCGATGGTCAAGGGGAACCGCTGCAAGCCATCGCGCGAGATGTCGGCAAACCACGCATCGTATCGGTCGCTGAGTTGCTTCACGATGTCGGGGTGCGCGGCGGCGATGTCCTTCGTCTGACTGGGATCGCTCTCCATGTCGTAGAGCTGCCACGGGGTGGCGCTGGCGTCGTTCGCCTTCGCCTTCGAGCCGCCCGCCGCGCCTTTGATTTCGCGGACCAGGCGATAGCGTTGCGTGCGCACGGCTCCTGGGAACTTGTTGGTCTTGTCGATGGGATTGTGTGTGAACAGGGTGCGTTCCGGCCATGCGTTACTATCCTCCTTTTCCAAAAGCGGACGCAACGTGGTCCCGTCCACCTTCGGCCCGGCGGGTGCCTTTACGCCGCACAGATCGAGCAGCGTGGGAAAGAGATCGATGTGCGACACGATGGGCTTCACGACATGCGGCCTCCATTTCGCCGACGGCCAACGTACGAAGAGCGGCACGCGAGTCCCACCTTCATGCACGCTCGTTTTGCCGCCGCGCATTCCGGCGTTGTAAGTCTTCACACCGGCCGTGCCACCGTTGTCTGTAAGAAAAAGCACGATGGTGTCCTCCGCGAGCTTCAATGATTCCAGATGCGCGAGCAGACGGCCCACGTTGTCATCGAGGTTCTCGCACATGCCGTAGAAGGCGGCCAAGGTGTCGTCGAAGCCCTTGGCCTTGAACTCGTCGAAGTATTGGTCCGGCACCTGAAACGGCGAGTGCGGCGCATTGTAAGCGAGGTAGCAGTAGAACGGATTCGATTGATTCGCGGTGATGAACTTCATCGCCTCATCGGTGAGCACGTCGGAGATGTAGCCCTTGGTCTGCTCTGGTTTCGAGCCGCGCAGGAGCACCGGATCGAAGTAGTTGTTCCAGTGCCCGTTGTTGAATCCAAACACCTCATCGAAGCCCTGGCCCTTCGGTGTGAAGGGATACTGCTCGCCGTTGTGCCATTTGCCGATGCAAGCCGAGCGATAGCCACCTTCGTGCAGCGCCTCCGCCATCGTCACCTCGGACGGCTTCATCGCCTCGGCATTGTGCGTGACGCCGTGGCAACCTGTGCGCAGCGGCCATCGACCCGTGAGCAAAGCCGCCCGCGTGGGTGCGCAAAACGAGTTCACATAGAACCGATCAAACCGCACGCCTTCCGCGCCCAGCCTGCCGATATGCGGCGTTTGCAGATGCGTGTTGCCATGGATGGAGAAGTCGCCGTAGCCTTGGTCATCGGTGATGATGAGAAGGACGTTGGGCTTCGCTGGATTCAACGAATCAGCAGCATGCAGCGCTGTGAGCGGCGTTAGCAGCAAGGCGGTGAAGAGAGTGAGGGCGTGTTTCATGGTAGCCTAGTTCGACAACGCCACTTCGAACACGTCGATTTGGCACAACTTCGTTGGAGTACAGCCTTTAGGCGCTAAGCATGTCATAATCATCACAAGCGGCTAAAGCCTGGACTCCAACGCAAAGTGGCGTTGTCCAACTAGGGAAGGAAATCCTTTGTTCGCATGGAGTTAACCGACTTCTATTTTGGCTTTGTAGCGACCTGCAGGGCGGAGACACGATAGGTCAGGTAGCCGCGGCTGGTGTTGGTGTCAGCAATGGCAAGGGTATCGATTTTCGAGATTCGGAACTCATTAGGCCCGAATGGATAAGCAAAGGTCTTTCCATTGGCTTCGATGCTCATGGCCTGATGAGTGAGGTGAATGGTGAAGACGGCTTCTTGCGCATTCTTCAGTCCGAAACCTCCCTCTAACAACGCTACACGTGCCCATCCGGCGTTGTGGATTCCTTGTTCTTTGTTGCGGTTCTGTGCTGCATCACTAAGCAGACCCACGTGAAGCAGACCCTTGCCGTCCAGGCGGCGTTTCGGATCAATATAACGAATCCATAGTGAGGTCGATGTGTGGGACTCATCACCGGTCTTCACTCGTTCCGGCGAAACGTTCAGGTGCGGGAAGATGCGGAATTGGAATCCCTCATAGCCACCCAGTTCCG
>JANPLJ010000399.1:0-1768 GCA_031426475.1 Pirellulaceae bacterium
CCATTGCCGAACTCGCCAGAATCCTATGCCCCCAGTTGGCTTGTCCAACTGGAGCAAAGGCGAACAGCTAGAGTCACTCTTCCGTACCCCTCGTCCCCGGTCCGTTTGTCCGACCGGAACGCAAGGTCGCGTTAGCCAATGAACCTGATTCACCCGTGACACGAGGTCACGGGGGTCTTTCGAATCGATCGTTCACTCTTTCTAGCTTATCCACCTTTTTCACCAAGCGGCACAAGGAGGCCGTCTCGCTTTTTAGTAGGCCGGAACAAGTCGCAAGCAAACTTGGATGTTGAATAAAACGTTGGCGACGCCGTTCCGGCAGAACCGAGGTTTCTGATTGCCGGAACGGCGCCGACTATCTTTCTCAAATTGACGAACTCAATTAGCTGCTTGTTCCGGCCTACGGTAGTCTCGAAAGCAAGACGGCCTCCAAGGCCGCTGGGGTCTCACGCCGAAAAGGATTGCGATGGCAAAGCGATGCTGGTTAGGGAAAATTCAACCTATGCAAAAACTCGTTATGGTGGCCTCGCAATTCCACTTAGACAAGCTGAGTGGCGTCAACAAACTAGATTTGGGACGGTCGAACTAGTACCGTCAACCGATTAAGATCGCGACCAAGTTTCGCCTTTTTTGTAGGCTGTGGCCCGTTCGACGACGGTTGCGTTTTTGCTCGTCTCGATCACTTTGTCCAGGGCCTTGTCGAATTCGGCTTTGTTCGGATCGCGGACTTCGCGATGGTGAGCGAGTTCGACAATCGTTTCGCAGGCGATTTGAGCGAACTGGGCATCGTCGACATGCGGGAGTACAAATCGCAGCGTCTCGACGTGATAGGCGGTTCGGCAACGATTGATGACTAACGTTTGCTCGTCAGGATTTTTTGCGATCTTGAAGGCCTTCTTCAAGCTTTCAAGGCGTTCTTCATCCTTGCGTTTGTCGCGCGCGGCACATACTTTGACGTAGGCTTGGAAGGCGGCACTCCGTTCGCTCGGATCAGTTGTTTTCTCGGTGATCTCACGCAACATGTCAGCAACGCTCGCGTCTGGCCATTTGCTCAGCGCATCGATGGCCAGCTTCCTTCGCGAAGCGTCTTCACCTTTGGCGATATCGCCGACGTATTCAATCAATTTCTTTCCGCCAACCCGCCCGACGAGCGACAGCAGTTGATCGCGATCGACTACTTGGATCGTTTCCATCGCTTTGATTAACGCTTCGGCTCGTGGGCCTTCTTTGTCGATGCGTGCGCAAACCAAGGCGACATTCTTTTCTGCCGCATCGCGTTCGCCACCTTTGACCGCTTTCAAAACACCAGGCAGCATCGCCGCAATTTGATCTGGAGAACCTAACTGACCAAGCGCATTCATCGCGGCACCGCGGACCTTGGGCGTCTCGTCGACGGCGGCAACGATGAACGCGGGCAAAGCGTCCTTTGCACGCCGCGTTGCCAAGACCTCAATCAGTGACGCTTTGTGAACGGGCGTTGTATCGTTCATTCTTGTCGCCAACTGTTTTGTCACGTCGTCTCCGCGCAGCCGACTGAGACTCGTGCGAGCCGCATTCTGTTCTGCTTCCGAATTCGACGACAAGGAATCGATCAAGACTTGAAGATCGGAAGCATTACCGAGTCGACCAATTGCCGCGATCGCAGCCACGCGTACAGACTCGTCCTGGCTCGCTTTATGCAACTGAAGGATTGCCGTTCGCGCCGCTATGTCACCACGATCCGATAATGCGTTCAGCAACGACACCTGACTCGCGGGAGGCAAGAGCG
>JANPLJ010000400.1:0-5513 GCA_031426475.1 Pirellulaceae bacterium
TGTCACCAATTCTCCCCTTCGGCCTCGTGCCGAAGGTGAGCAGGTTTGGCAACCAGAATCTAAAAGCTGCCCCGAACTTCCCCAGCTCCCTCAAACCGCTGCCAACGGCAGCGGTTTGAGGGCGTTGGGAAGCCATGGTGGAACCATTTTCTGGTTGCCAAACCTGCTCACCTTCGGCACGAGGCCGAAGGGGAGAATTGGTGACAGTCGAACTAGCTAGTAAAACTATGATTTGGCGGGCGCTTTCTTTTTGGCGGGCGGTCGCTTCCAGGATTCTGGTCGGACGATCTGTTTGGCAGCGTCGAGTTTCTCTCGAAGTGCCTCGTAAGGTACATCTTGAACGATGACATTTTTGTCGATCGCCATACCAGCCGCGATGGCTGCACTCTGACTTAGCGCCATAAAAACGGGCTCCATGCGGATTGAACCATGCGCGACGTGCGAAGCGGAAAGGCAAATCGGAGAGAGAAGATTTTCGCACTCACCTTTGCGAGGAATGATCGATCGATAGGAAATTCCGTATGGTCTTGGTGGCGTGCGCCAAATGACGCCATCGCTTAACGCCTTGCCATTCTCTGTTACAAAGTGTTGAACAACATGCGAATCCATGCCGAACGAACCAAGGCCCACAGGGTCGGGTGCTTTTCGACTACCGGAGCAGTCGAGCTGTGTCGTCTCATAGTCGCTCACCATACGCCGGGCTTCGCGAATATAAATCATCCAGGGCCATCCGCCATTGTCGGTGAATTCATCCATGGGTAAGCCATAGCTGGCCGTTCTTTTACGGATGTTTTCAGGCACGCGCGGATTATTGGCCATCGTCCATAAGAAGCCTCGAATGTAGATTTCGTGCTCCTTCTCGATTTCGCGACGACGTTCGTAGCTAGCTTCCGGATATTCTCAATTCGCCCCTGGATAATCGGAGCCGACCGCGTGCATATTGTTCCAGTCGACCTTTTTTCCACCGGCTAGCGGTTCGATGAGCGCTGGCAATCGAGTATCGCCAGCATCGAAGTTGCGGAGTAACAATTCGTGATCGAGTTCTCGAAAACCCTCTGGCTTGTCGATGGGGATTCGATTCGTCGGTTCGGTCGTGAGGCAAACTCGATAGTTATACGCCTGAATCTTCTTGTCTCCCTGTCCGTTCTTGAGACCTTCAATTTGGTAGATGTGAGGGAGTAAGCCGCTGCTTGGATCGCCCGGCTTGACGTATGGGTCCACATCTTTGATGAAGTGGTCCTTGTCGCGCTGGCCATAGTGGACTCGCGGATGGGTATCGCCGCGCCGCACGCCGGCCATATCTTCACCATACTGACTCTCCGGTTCGCGACCGACCGTATACGTCACGCCGGCTGCTGCCATCAGATCTCCGACGTAGGTCGCATCAATAAACATCTTTCCCTGATAGGTCTTGCCGCTAATCATCGTGATCGCCTTGATCCGTTTTCCATCCATCGTCACACCTTTGCCCGAGGTGCGGTCGAGTTGTTCGTTGTAAACCGCTTCAATCCCAGCGGTTGCAATCATCTGCTCGAAGACTTGTTTGCCGACATGGGGTTCAAAGCTACGCACAAAGTCCGTACCATAAGCTTTGGCAACGCGATCGTAAAACTCCGATGCAATTCCGCCAAAGGTACTTCGGTAACCCAGAAAATCGGTAGCACCAAGTCCACTCGAACTCATCCCACCGGCGAAGCTTGTCGGGTTCACCCAGATAACCGTTCGACCTTCACGATTAGCCGCAATTGCCGCAACTACCGCGCCAGAGGAATCTCCATACACCACGATATCGCGAGCGATGATCTGCTCTGATTTGCTTTTCGGCGACGCCTCAGATTGTCCATAAACTTGGTGCCGAAGGATTGTGAGACAGCAAAGGCTTAGAATAACGAGTCGTTTCATGAGTGCTTGTGGTCTTGCAGAGGTTTAATCGGGCATATGGTTGCGAAGCTTTTTTTTTGTCTTCTTGCACTGGGGTGCTCGGTACCGCAGAAACATGCCTCGCAGTATACCTAACAACAGAAAGTCCGAAGCAAAAGATCTTATCGATGATATTGAAAAAATGATATTGAACCGAAGACCGACAGCTTAACCAACCCGAACGCGAAAGGATCTCACGATTTCTCTAAATTGATCTTGGCGTAAAGGCGGCATTCAAGGCCAGATATCAATGTTTGCCGCAGTGTTGGATCAAATGGTCGGCAACGCGAGCAGCTGACTTTCGCCAAGAAAACAGTTGCGATCGCTGAATCCCCTTAGATCCCCAACGTTCCTTTGAATTCCCATCCGAAGTAATAGCGACCAGTTGTTTCGCCAATTGATCCGCGTTCGATGGATCGAAATAGGTGGCCGCGTCACCACACACCTCTCGAATAGCAGCGATGTCGGACACGACCACAGGACATCCCATCGCCATCGCTTCGAGGGGCGGGATACCAAAACCTTCATAGCGAGACGGGAACACGAAGCAAAGAGCGTTTTGATACAGACCTTTCAACTGTTCATCCGAAACGTAGCCGAGATACTTTGCGTTTTCAGCGGCTTCCTGAGTTCCCGCGAATATAGAAGGATTGACCGAACCGGCGACGACGAAATCAAACGGCGCTTTGCCGATTCGTTGCATTGCAGCAACGACGAGCGAAAAGTTCTTGTTGGGCGTTGGACTGCTAACAGCGAGAACAAACGGCTTGTTGCCTACAAGCTCGGCAATCTCGCGATCACTGATTTGCGTAATTCGCTCGAGGTGCTGCCAACCTTCCGAGCAGACACAGATACTCTCAGCTCGTGCTCCAAAAAACTGAATGCACTCCGATTTTGAAAACTCGGAGACAGCAAAGCACGACTTACTGCGTCGAACAATCCAATTGATCATGACTTTGTACCAGAGTTTAAAACGCCAATTATATGCGTCTGGTACCCGGTAGACCGCGGCATCATGAACCGTGATAAGCTGGTTGCGATGGAGGAGTGGTCCGGTACTCGCGAAATTCACGAGAACGGATTTCCGAGTTCGCCAGTAAAGCTGCAGCTGCTCCCACAAATTACCACGCCCCCCAGCCAGTGTCTCGACCTCAATCGATGAAAGCTCTGGTGCTGTCGTGCCGGGGGGGACAAGCAGTACCCACCTGTATCCCCTCAGTTCCGATCGATCTCGAATCTCTTCATCCAGTCCGTACAAGATTTCACGGCTGAATCGTTGAACACCGGTAATTTGCTGGGTCAAAAACCGTCCATTGATGAAGATAGTCGGCCTGTCATGCATTGAAATCGAAAACCCAACACTGCGTACTAAATTTCACCAAAACACTAATAAACCTTGGTTCCCCATGATTGTCAATCAGAAACCGCGATAATCCAAGCAAAACCTACATGGGAGTTCGTGACGTACCAAACAAATGGTCGCGCGACGCTGTTCGCAGGGAGCGTGTCTGCGAGCGGAGTCGCTGCCCTAGTTGTTCACGCAGGTGCTGCCCTACTTGTTCACGCAGGTGGAGTTGCAGCGGAGGCCACGCTATACGTGGCCTTCAGTACCGGGTCTGTTTGAACGTGGCTGCCTCGAAAGACAAACAGCAACCCGAGCCGAGAATGCTCCGTCGTGTTCGGAGCGGAATGATGGATCGTATTACAGTGATGAATCGTGGCATCGCCGGGCGCGAGCAAACCACAATACTGTTCGCTTAAAGGCACGCTGGAGGGCTCCGCCATTCCAATCGAGTTACCACGAACCCCGGAAGGCTTCGTTGGCAAGACGCCATTTTTGTGTGAGCCCTTGACAAAGTAGACGGGCCCATTGGCTTCGGTGACGGCGTCGATTGCGATCCATACCGTAAGCATATCGGGTGGTGTCCGACAGAAGTATGCGTTGTCCTGGTGATAGGGAACTCCTGATCCGATGCGAGCAGGCTTGTTAAAGGTCTCGATCGCAGAAAGTACTGGTTCACCTCGTACCAAAGGAGCGATCAGCTCTTGAATTTCGTTGCGTTGGGCAAGTGATCGCAGCATTTCGCTATACAGCTCCAATCGCCAGAGATTTCGCACCGTCTGACCGTCTGCCTCCATCGTCGCGGTCTCTTTGGGCTTCGACGAGAGGTCGTCACGAATGAAGCGTTCGAGTTCTGCGCGTACTGCCGCGACTTCCTCCGAGCTTAGGAATTGCCGAATGGTGACGACACCGTAGCGCTCATAATCGCTCAGGAGTTGTGATCGGTCCATTCGTTTCAAGTTCGACGTTGAAGATTCGATATCGGAGTGAGTCATAGCGTAGAGGCCTCGGCAGACGGAACATTGCTGGGGGCTGGCCGCACCAAGAACAATAGCACAGCGCACAAAAGGAGCCCGACGGCAGCGAAACAGAAGACATAACTAACATCGACATCCATGTCACGAAGAATCCCGCCTGCATAGATAGTCGTACCGCCAACGATGCAGCCAAAAAGATTCAACACCCCAAAACCTGTCGCGCGATATCGTGGATCGCAAACCATGCAAAGGATGGGCATCATGTTCGAATCGGTGAACGAACGCGACATCCCATAGATCATTAAACCGATGATCGCCATTGCGAGCATGGAACTATTCGCGGCCAGCAGCAGACCTGGTACGGCAAAGCATAGACCGATGACTGGGACCAGAATACGGGCCCGTGGTCGAGTTCGACTCCACCGATCAGCCCAAAGTCCACCCGCGATCAGTCCGATCACGGAGGCTGTGTGGTGAAAGACAGTCGCGAATAGCCCAGCCTCTCCTTGTCCAAGATGAAAATGTTCCCTTAAGTATGTCGGCATCCATCCTGTGACACCCCAACTGGCGGCAGCCGTCAATGCCCAGAACGCAATCATCAAAAGGAACGAGCCGTTGCTGAGGAGACTGACAATTGCTTCGCCAAATCGGACTCGAGGTTGCACCTCGCGTGCAAGAATTTCCGCTTTCGTTGGCTCTACATCGCGCAGAAGAAACAGCAGGATCGTGCCGTAGGCGATGCCGACAACACCGAAAAGACCAAAGGCATAGGTCCAGCCTTGCTTCTCGGCGATCCAGCCAGCGACACCGCCCAAGCCAGATCCGATGGTTACGCCGGTCACATGAATCCCTGTTGCCAACGAACGCGTCGACCCACGATGATAGTCTGCGATCAATGCCAAAGCAGCTGGGATATAACAGGCCTCACTGATCCCCATCAAAGCTCGCGCGAAGAGAAGCTGTTCGAAGGTCTTTGCGTGTCCAGTAAGCCAAGTAATAATCGACCAAGCAACCAAACTGACGATGATGATCCGACTTCGAGAAAACCGATCGGCAAGGAAACCAGCCATCGGACTCAGCAGGCCGTAGACCCAAAGGAACACCGCCGTCAGCATTCCGAATTGAGCATCGGTCATCGGGATATCTGCCATCAGCGAACTTCGCATCGTCGTAATCATGATGCGGTCCAGATAATTCAGGCAAGCAACGAACCAAAGAAGCCCGACGACAAGCCAAGCAGCAAATCGAACTTCAGATTCAGTTTTCATAGTTGT
>JANPLJ010000401.1:0-1324 GCA_031426475.1 Pirellulaceae bacterium
TGCTCGGCCAAATATTGTCTTCACGGCACATGGTTGTCGAGCCACGTTTTTCGATCCAGCATCGTTCGAATGACCCATCGGTAGCATCCCAGTTCTAGTGCGGTAGAAATTCTTTCGAGAAAGAAAATGGGGATCTTGGAAAAACCAAGCTTCTTAATCAATCGCTCACAACGAAGATTACCTCGAAAATAGTCTGCGAAGACGTATTCGACGCCCCTTTCGAAGAACTGCTTGAGCAGTATCTTCAACGCTTCATACATGATCCCGCGTCCCCAGAATTCCGGCGATAGGTTCCATCCGCACTGCACCTTGAGAATTCCCGAAGGGTTCCAAGTATCCTGTCCGATATAGCCAACAATACGCTCATCGAGAACGATTGCGTTGTACTTGCGTTCCACCCCAACCCATTTCAATTCGCCGGTAATAAGTCGTCGCCACTGTTCGAGATATCCTGGAACCATGAACGGATATTGCTGCCTACGCACCTCGGGATGCATTCGAATCGCGTTGAAGCAATCAAGGTCGGATTCTATTGCATCACGAACAATCAGGTCTTTCATAGGATGCAAAGTATAAGCCAACTCAAACCTTGCGGCTACGCTCCCGACAAGTCTCACGCGATCGCATGTTCGTGGCAACGTAGCCGAATTTCTGACATAGAAAATTCTTTGCTCCAAGTTGCTTTAACAACAACGGGAGATCGAGGCTCCTGCCGAGAGGCACGTTGGAACTCTAGGCCATCGTCGGGAAATGACACTCGGATGGGGTATGCGATTCCAACGTTGCTCCGCAGGAGCGTCGCACTCCCGTTTCACTTGCCAAGGAATTGAAAAGATGTTTAGAGCAGGAGCCTCAACGTCCCGTCCCGTACTTTCGCCGATGAAGGCCACTCAAAGATGTTTAGAGCGGTGGGCAGAGCCTCCAAGACAGCTCGTTCCCAGGCAGGAGCCTGGGAACGAGCGTGTTCATACTGACGTTCAGCGAGAAGTGCCAGTTTTCTGATCCGGCGTTTCATGAAGAACGCGGCGAAAATTCGAAGAGCAACTCAGGCTGCAACTTGCTTGCGAGGCAAGCTGAAGAGAGCTTCCAAGAGGAGGGCGGTGATCATGAGGATCAAGAAAAACCGCCAGATTTCTTGCTGGATCTTTTTGGTTGAACCCGCGGAATCTTCGATTCGGACGACATCCAGACCTTTGAGAAGTTGTGAAAACTGGTCGCCGGAGATCGCTTCTGCAATATCCTCAGCGACAGGACGATTCACCGCGACCAACTTACCCCCGCTTTCATAGATTCCGCTGTGAAGCCCTTGCTCGCTCGAGAGAAA
>JANPLJ010000402.1:0-5938 GCA_031426475.1 Pirellulaceae bacterium
AGGCTTTCGCATCGAGAGCCAAGTGTTTCCGCGCCTGCACTTCCAAAGGCGATGACTCCTACGCAAGTTACAAAAAATCCAATCCCGCCAGCCACTGCACAAACCCACACCACCATCACCGAACTTACGAATGCGAGAACACGATCCGCTGTTGAAGGCTCTACCCCGGCGGATAATTTCTGAAACGATACGCCTGCGGCGCGAATATACGCCGGGACCGCAACCAGCAGAAGACTGATTCCGATACCCAAATTGAGTAAACAAGCGACAAGGATGACTGCCGCCAATCCGACCGCCAACGGCGCTGATACTTTCTCTGAAATCACGATCGCAGGGCGTGTATCTTCAGGTGGTTCATAGGGGTTTCGCTCGTCTTCCCTATTCGATTGTGACTCGACCATGACTTTCCCTGAAAAGAAACCTGAATACCGAGTGTACGCGAAAGCACGTAGTCAAATAGACTCGTCGTCCGTCGACTCGATTCTGAATTGTACCATGAAAATGCTCGGTCCCTGGCTCCTGCCGGCTCCTGGGAACCAGTTGCTAGCGATCTGCGAGAAGTGTCGCTTTTCTTGACACTTCTCGCCGATCGCCACCTCGAACACACTCGCTCCCGGGCTCCTGCCTGGGAACCAGAAGGTGGCGATCGGCGAGAAGTGTCCTTTCCTTAGGGATTTTTCCAATTCAAATGTGGAAACCTTGCAACTCCCTTGTCCACTGAAGTGCAAGACCGAACTTCACAGATGCGTAAGTTCCAAGAGATGCTTGATAGGACCAACTCCGAAATCGACAACGTTTCGCTTAGAAAGAAGGTGAACGCTCGGCAATTAGGCGAGGGGCATCCGAGCAATGATCGCATCAAACTGCAGCTCGAATCTCTTCAAACAAGGAAAGATTCAATCGAAGAAGCGCTGGCGAAATTGCGGAAAGAAATCACTGCCGAATCCTCAACGGAAGCTGAGAATGCTGAGAACAAGGGAGCTGGCCAGGAAAACACTGCGTTCCATCAAGCGTGGATCAAAATTTATGCTGTGACGCTTCAACGCGAACAGAGGCAACATGAAACAGCTATCGAGATTCTTGACGAAGAGTACAAAAGAATGGAAACAAGAGCCTCAGAGATTCGTCAAGAAATGGCCGAGCTGAACTTGCTGAAGAGCGAAGTCGAGTCAAAGGAATTGGTCATCAAAGAAATGATGAAAAGTGCATCCGTGTTTAAGGCTCTTGTGAACAAATTTAGCGAAACAGAAAGCAGCAATGATAAATCGGAAGCTGTACCGCACGGCAACCCCATTGTAGTGGTGATTGGCGAATCGCAGTTCTTCAATGGGGATCATGTCAAAATCGAATCTGTGACATCTTCCGGAAACGGCTTCGAGAAAGGTGCGACGATTACTGTCAGTGGTATTTATACTTTGAATTCCTTGAAGACAGCCGACTTATGCTTCTATTCAACGGGCGAAAAATCCATCCCAACCCCAGAACTGGAAAACCAGAGAATCACGGCTAGAAATGGAACGCACGCGTTCGCGCTTTCGAAAGTGATCGGAGAAGAAGGCAATCCGCACTTGACGTTCTATCATCCGGAATCCGGCAAACCATTTGGCGGAATCTATTTCGGCGACAAGTCCAATGTTCTCATGAAAAAGGGATGGGAGTACAATGCGCCGTAGCCATCGAGCTTTTCGTCGATGGAAATTCCTGTTCCGGGACTTAAACATGCGACACATCGATGGCTTGAGATGGTTGGAAAAAATTGCTATCAGCATCGTGCTCGCCGCTAGCGGTATCCCATCGCTATCGGTCGTGGCTCAGTCGTCGGTCCCACCAACGCTTACCGATGCGATCCATGCCAAGCACGACGTGTGGGGCGAGTTGGCCATGAAGCAACCGAACGGGGCGAGCTACGAATTCTTTCGCGATCTGATTCCACCTCCGCGCTACGTTCATGCCGACTATCGGTACTATCCGATCGTTTTGTCGGCACCGAAATCGTTGTCAAAAGCGAGTCTCGTTTCGAATGGTAGCGGGCTGAATTTGCGAGGGGGCGCTCGTAGCTGGAAGGACAACGGGGCGCCGGTCTTCTTTCGCGTTGGTCCCGACGAGTTTCTTTTTGGCGGACTCCGCGAGCGAGTGAGCTTGCCGACGCTGGCGGAAGGACATCTGCCCATTGTCTCGATCGACTATGTTCATCCATCGCCGGTCCAATCCGAAGGGGCGGTACCGCTGCGGCAGGAGAAAGTCGTGCGCGAGTCGGAGACATATCGATTGGAAGCATTCGCCAGTACCGATCCGACGCTATCGACCCACGGAGTTGTCCATTTGCAGTTCTCGTTGAATGCAGGAACATCTGGGCTCGTAACGTTGGACTTCGCAGATTCTGAGAACTTGAAGTTTGATAAAGGAGCCATCCTCGATGCGTCCAGAGATGTGCTGGCTGTCTTGGATTCGAAGTGGACATGGGAACGCAACGGAGCCCATGCCAAACTTAAGCTCGGCGAAACGGCGACGGCGGCGATCGCGACCAAAGCCGTTCCCGCAGCGAATCGAGCGGATCTGACAGGTGCCAAGTACGCGGAGCAACGACTTCAGTGTGAAGGTGCTTGGAAGAATATCTTGGCGAAAGGGATGAATGTTGTTTTACCGGAAAAGCTGGTAAACGATGCATGGCGAAACACGCTGATTCAGAACTATTCCTTGATGCGAGGCAATCGAATTCATTATAGCGCGTTGAACCAATACGATGCGCTCTACGAATCCGAAGGGAGCGACGCACTCCTTGCAGCCTTGGCGTGGGGCCATGGATCAGAAGTCCGAACGATGATCGAACCGCTGCTCGATTTTCATCGCAAAGGCCTAGAGTATCACAATGCTGGTACAAAAATCTTGAATGTCTGCCGATACTATTGGCAAACTCGGGATGCCCAGAGCGTGCGGGAACTTCGCTCACGATGGGAACCCGAGGTTCGCTTGCTCGTCGAGAACCGAACGGCTCCGAATGGTCTCTTTCCGAAAGAGCGATATTGTGGCGATATCAGCACGCAAGTTCATAGTTTGAATGCGAACACAAAAGCATGGCGAGCGTTGAGGGATCTCAGCGCCGTACTTGCCGATATCAACGAAATGGAGGAATCGCTTCGTTTGAAAGGGATCGCGAGCGAATTTCGAAAAACCGTATTGGATGCCATTGCCAAGAGCGTCCATCGCGAAACGGAACCTCCGTTTGTTCCGATTGCACTGATGGACCAAGAACCGGCGCACGATCCGATTACACACGTTCGAATCGGAAGTTATTGGAACATCATTATCGGTTACACCATTGCCAGCGGTATTTTTCCACCGGGGAGCGTGGAAGAGACTTGGATTCCACGATATCAAGAACAGCATGGAGGGATTTGCATGGGGATGGTTCGCTCTGGAGGAGCAGCGTTTAATTTTTGGTCGGGCGAGCATCGTGTCAACCCACTCTATGGCACTCGATACACGCTGGATACTTTGCGACGTGATGATCCCGAACGAGCTCTCGTAAGTTTGTATGGAATGCTCGCTCAGGGGATGACTCGCAACACTTTTATCGGTGGTGAAGCCAGCACGTTGCAGCCAGTGGATGATGGTGGTCGATTTTTTTACTGCCCTCCTAACAGCGGAGCGAACTCGCATGTCTTGTCGATGTTGCGAAATCAACTAGTTCAGGATTGGGATCTGAACGATGACGGAAAGCCCGAAACGCTGCGTCTGTTGTTCGGAACCTCGCGACGTTGGTTGGAAGATGGCAAGAGCATTCGCGTCGAACGTGCGCCAACCGCATTTGGTCCCGTTTCGTTGACGGTCGATTCCCATCTTAACGAAGGAAGCTTAACAGCCGACCTGGAATTGCCCTCGCGCAACCGTCCCGATTCTGTCGTATTGCGAATTCGACTTCCGGAAGGTTGGCGTATCGATTCGGCAAAAGCGGGAGAAACTCTGCTGCACTCCGATCCCTCAGGGTCCATCGACGTCTCAAAACTTATTGGCAAAGTACGGCTAGAATTGAGGGCAAGCAAGATCTCTGCCCCAGGGAAACCGGCGGAATGACATCGGCTAGTGCTTTGTTTCAAATTAAAGTTTTGGGTTTCAATTCGTAGCCGATGTCGTAAGACTTCGGCGGAAGCGCTGTAGACATCGCCTTTCGAGATACGTCCGAATTCTGACGAATTCGGCTACCCTAAAATCTGAGTTGGATGAGGCATTAGTTCCGTTCAGAAACAGGAAAATGGATATTTGTCGCGCACTCCAGGTACGTCCGCATGATTCTTTCGCTGTTTTTGGCTAGAATCGTTTGCAGCAGAAACCTCCCTCCAACCAACGAATGTTAAGGAACTTCAGTGATGACCCAAATTCTACGGCGACAATGGATTCAAATGGGGGCTGTCGCCTCGTTGATTCCGTCGATCCCTTTCGCTTCGGTTGCTTCCGCGTCAACGACAGCGGCCGATGAATCCGATCCTTGGATGGGATTGAAGATGGGCGTCGCGACCTATTCCCTGCGTGATCTGCCGATCGAGGAAGCAATCGCGGGCATCCAACGCGTCGGACTCAAATATGTCTCGATTAAGAATGTGAAGAATCATATCGATCTTTCCCATTCGAGCGACGAACGCAAACGACGAGCACAGATGTTTCGCGACGCTGGGTTAACGATAATGAGCGTGGGCAATGTTTCGATGCGAAGCGGCGAAGAAGATATTCGAAAGGCCTTCGAGTTCGCTCGCGACGTCGGTGTTCCGACGATCGTTTGTGCACCTGACCACGATGCGATCCCGATCCTTGATAAGATGGTAAAAGAGTTCGATATCAAACTGGCAATCCATAATCACGGACCAGAAGACAATTTTTTCCCGTCCCCTTTCGACGTCATGCGGGCCGTTGAAAAGTATGACAAACGAATCGGCCTATGCATTGACGTCGGCCACACGGCACGTGCAGGCGTTGACCCTGCGGAGTCGATCATTAAGTGCAAGGATAGGCTCTACGATGTGCACTTAAAAGATATTTCCGCGATGGGGAATAAAAACACGCCGATTGAAGGCGGACGAGGAATCCTGGATTCGAAATCGATCCTGGCTGCGATTCTCAAGATCAACTATCAAGGTCTCGTTGGTTTTGAATACGAGAAAGATGCGAAAGATCCGTTGCCCGGGCTGTCCGAAACAGTCGGCTATACAAAAGGCTTGCTCGTCGGTATGAAATAGGACTATTCTCGACACTTCTCGCCGATCGCCACCGCCCGACGGCGAGCGGGGGACGTCAGTCCCCTGTTTCAGCAGACTCGCACTAAGTTTCTTGCGTTTGTGACATCTAGAACGAGTTGAATCTCGAAAGGAACAACGAATGCCCCAAGAAACAGCGGGCTGACACCCGCCGCTCGCCAATTTTATGGTGGCGTTCGGCGACAAGTTCCCTATTCTCTCGCACCTTGTCGTGTGGCGATCGGTACGTAGCCTATTTCCAAACCCTTAGGCGGCGTAACGATGACGGCTGCGTCTAGATTGGCCAGCTTGCCAACGGTTGGCGGTGGAAGGTATTCCCGATCTTTCGACCAAAGCCGATGGATCTTCTCGACGCGTGCTTGCAGTCTTTCCCTCTCCTCGTCCGTTAGGTCTGCGTTGAGTATCGCGGGTTGGTCGGCGAATCGATACCAGTAGTATGTTACGACGCTTCCGTCACCTAAATGCGCTTCGAACGGACCTGCTGATGGTCCAGGCGTCTTCCAACAGCTGGTCGAATCATCTGGTGTGACGTAAGGCTCGGAAAGTTTCTGCTTGGAGCGGTTGAATTCCAACTTGGCCAAACCTGTTTCCGCAGGAACTTCGTTGGCTTGAACTGTTATCCACTCGGATTTGTCGTTCTTGCCCTTCACCCAGCGATAGTACTCCGGAAGGGTTACCAATGGACCGTC
>JANPLJ010000403.1:0-1640 GCA_031426475.1 Pirellulaceae bacterium
TTGTATTCGTTTGTGGGGAAATGACGGACGGTGATGAACAACCAGGAATCTCGAGGTTTTGCTTGTATCGATTGTTCGTCCGGCGGTCTCGGAGGCAAGGATTACACTATGAAATCCAGCAGTCTTGCTTAAAATAGCGACATTCCATCCCCGATCACCCCTCCGCGAAAGTCCAACCGTATGAAACGTCTGCCGCACGTCTTGTCTTTATTACTATTACTCCTAACTTCAATTGTAAGCGTCCAGGCGAATGCAAATGATACGGCATCGAAGATCAACATCGTTTACATCTTAGCCGATGATCTCGGTTGGACGGATTTGGGTTGTCAGGGGAGCCAATACTATGAAACTCCTAATATCGATGCGTTGGCCAAACAAGGGATGCGATTCCTTCAATATCACAATTGCCAAAACTGCCAACCGACTCGAGCCGCGCTGATGACTGGGCAGTATGCAGCCCGCACGGGTATCTACACTGTCGGTGGCATCGATCGTTTCGAATGGGCCAGTCGTCCCTTGCGCCCCGCTGACAATGTGACCAAGCTCCCACTCGATAAAGTGACGGTCGCTCAATCGCTCAAGGCGAACGGTTATTCGACGGCGATGTTTGGCAAGTGGCACTTGGGAGACGATGGCGACCATCATCCGAGCAAGCGTGGATTCGATGAAGCGATCGTCTCTGCGGGTGTACATTTCAATTTTAAGACATCGCCTGCCGTCGAATATTCTAAGGGACAGTATTTAGCGGACTTTCTAACCGACAAAGCGGTCGATTTTATTCAGCGCCATCGCGATACACCGTTCTTCCTCTACTTGCCCCATTTCGGTGTCCATTCGCCACATCAGGCGAAGCCTGAGCTGATCGAGCGGTTCAAATCGAAACCTGGAGTTGGCGGTCACAAGAATCCGACCTACGCGGCGATGATCGCCAGCGTCGATGAGAGTGTTGGGCGAGTTATGAAGACATTAGATGAACTGAAATTGACCGATAAAACATTGGTTGTTTTTTCCAGCGACAATGGCGGCGTTGGTGGATATGTACGAGAAGGAGTCAAAGAGGCCGGAGATGTAACGGACAACGCGCCATTACGGAGCGGGAAAGGATGTCTTTATGAAGGCGGAACGCGTGTCCCCTTTATCGCGAGATGGCCGGGAGTCGTGAAGCCAGGCACAACCTGTGATACGCCAGCGATCCACGTCGACATCCATCCGACGCTTCTAGATGTTGCGGCTGGCAAAAAGATCGACGAGCAACCATTCGACGGCGAAAGCTTGGTGCCTTTATTGCGAAATAGCCAAGCACCATTGAAACGAGAAGCGATTTATCAGCATTTTCCGGGATATCTGGGGGCTGGCAAAGATTCGTGGCGAACGACTCCTGTCGGCTTGATTCAAATCGGCGATTGGAAGTTGATGAACTTTTTTGAAGACAATCGATTCGAACTTTACAATCTTCGTGAAGACATTGGAGAATCGAACAACTTGGCAGCCAAGCGACCGGATAAGCTGAACGAGCTAACATCCAAGATGATGGCTTGGAGATCGGCGATTAAGGCACCGATGCCGACGGCAAATACTCCCAAAGACGACGCGCTCGATTATCACTCGAGCGGCCGGCCCGGGAAGACAGAAGTCGTTCC
>JANPLJ010000404.1:0-5757 GCA_031426475.1 Pirellulaceae bacterium
ATGGTGTCGCCGGCCGTCGTTGCGCTTTCATAGAGGCCTCGACGACCGAACAAGATGCTATCGCCCCTTACCGCGTTAGTCACCATCGGAACAACTTCGAAGCCACCGGACACTGCGAACTGCTGATCCGGAATGTCGTTCCCGGAAACTCCACCTAGATTGTCTAAGCCCAGACGACGCCAAGTGCTCCCCAAGACAAGCGAACCAACGGCTCCTGCCGTGTTGTTCAACGTAAAGGTATTCGCATCGACAACAGTCACGGTGTAAAAGCCAAAGATGGAAAATCCGTTGAGCGTAACATTGCCCAACCCGAAAAGCGAAATCGCTTGCCCAGTCGACAATCCATGCGCATTGGACGTGATCGTAATTGGATTGATCGGACTGGTAACCACATTCGAAATGGCTACGTCGGTAGCATTAGCTCCGAGAGGTATCGACGTCGCCTTTCCTCGGTTGTTGTACCTTTCGAACGATCTAAAGTTGTTGCTGAATGAATAGTCGGTTTTGGTAAAGCGATCGTGAGCCTGCGTTCCCCCATCGCCTGAATGAAACCAATTCCAAGTTGAGTCGCCTTCAGTGTCTTGCTTGATCGATCCGTTGTCTTGTGTCCCACCAAACAACAGACCTGGCGTTGGATCATACGCCACTGAATGGAACTCGATGGCATTGATATTCCCGCCGACCGACGACCAACTTCCTCCGCCAGTGAGTGGGTTGCTTAATCGATAGATGCCGCCGTCGTCCGTAGTGATAAGCGTTGTGTTATCTTGAAATACCAACGAACGCACATCCGCGTGTGGCCGAGTACCGCTTGTGTTGGTATCGACAATGGCAGTCCAAGCACCCGATGTCGAGTTGCCGCGAAAGAGATGCGGCGGCCGATCTCCACCGACGTAAACATCGGTAGCACTTGTCGGATCGGCCACGATCGCAAAGTCATTGATCCCTTGACCGCCAGCGTTAATGTTCGGAGCCGTTCCGAGGACAGTGAACTGGAATTCGGCCGCTTCGTCGACACCATTCGCTGAGTTATTGTCGACGCCATCGCCGCCGCGGAAGTCGCGGAAGGTACCGCTAAGCTGTTGGTTGCTGTCGACTACGCCAACATAGAGGACACTCGTCGTGCCTCCGTCATGTATTGCCAGCTCAATGTTGGTCGAGAATGGGATGCCTGAAATGCTGAAGCCGGGATTGTTGTCGATCTGGGTCCAATTGACGCCACCGTTCGTACTGAGAAAGACGCCTTGACCGGGAAATGCCGCGAAAAAACGACTGGAATTGTTTGGATCGGCGATAACGTCCGACGCGTTCCCCAGCGGCAGACCATTGGCTAACCCGATCGGCGTAAAGTTCACTCCTCCATCCTCGCTTCGAAAGAGTCCACCGTTGGCTGCCGCCAAAATAACTTGACTCGCCAAGCTAGCGCCGATGCTCGTCGGCAGTATTCGCCGTATATCGCCTCCGAACGTGCCGATCGGTGCGGTCGTGGTCCAGCTCTTTCCTCCATCGGAAGTCCGCAACAGGCCAGCCGCGAACCCCCCGTCGAATCCATTGCTAAAGTTTCCAGTTCCAACAAAGAGAGTATTCCCCGTCGCATCGAGTGGGCTGAAGGCAACCGAGCCGATCGAAAGCGTTGGCTGGCTATCGGTCAGAGGAACCCACCTGGGATTGGAATCGGTAAAATTATTTGTCTTCCACACACCGCCATTAACGGTCCCCGCATAGGCAATGTCTTTGTTGGTTGGATGAATCGCGACAATCTCGATCGCCCCGTTGATTTGATTGTCTGGCGGGACAGTCACTTGCGCACCGACGACCCGCGCCGGCCCTTGCTCTACCCAACTCGGCTTAATTTTCTCGAAGACACCATCGTCGTTCGTGTCGATGGCGTTGTAGGTAGGAAGTAAATGGCGCAACGATCCAACGTATTGACGGACAAATTCTTCCTTGGAAATCGCGGGATTGTTGATCGGACCGCCGGGGCCGTTAATCGGCGTTCCAGCTTGCAACAATTCGTACGCCCGATCGATAATCATTCCCAAGCCGCGCGAATTGGATGAAGCGCTGAAATCGTCAAAGGAAAAACTCCACGGGTCAACGACTCCTTCATTGGGAACACCGGCCAGCACAAGATCGTCGATCGTCGGCAAATTTGCGGCACCAAACGAAGCACCGTAAGCAGTGCTCTGGATGTAACTGCGAGCGATCAAGCCGCCGGTACTATGAGCGATCACGTCGACTTTCGTAACACTTGGTTGTAGTGTCTTGATCTGCTTGAGAATGGCTCCTAAGTAATCGAGTCCCGTTTCAAATGTGCTATCCGAGATGGAAGCCCCCGTGACCCCGGTGATCTTGCCATCTGGCGAGGCGAGCGCATTCGCGTCGACAGGAGCGACCGGCAATCGCCAATCCCAATTCGCGATCCACAAACTTTGGTTCGGACCGCTATCGGTGTAGCCGACGTTCTCCAACGATTGAATAATATTGTCATATGTACTCCCGAAGGGCTCGAGCGCTAGCGCAGAAGGCGCTTGACCACGATTCGAATAATAACTGTTCAATCCCGCGGGTGTTTGGTCGGCGGCGAAGCTCCCGCCGAAACCGGGAATGAAAACAACTGGATCAAGACCAGCCGTCAGCAGTTGCCGATTTTCCAGTTGTTCGAAAAGATGGCGGCGATGTTTTCTTTGAGCGAGATTCTCGCGGCGTTTTCGCATGTATCTGCGGTCGGCCATGATTCGTACCAATATGCAAAGAGCGGGATGAAAAGGTCTTCCAATAGGGTGCGACGCGCTAAGCCATGAATAAGTTCAAGAGCGCGCCTATTGGAATGCATCCGGCAGGTCCAACCGTTGCGGCCAAATATTCCGAGATAATTTCAAGCCTCTTTTTTGCCGGTCGATTACCGAGATTTCTCGAAATTTTTTCCTTGACGACGAAAGGGAAGCTCATCAAAATGGGTCCCTCTAAAATTCATTTCGCGAGAGAACAGATGCGATGGCGTAGCTCGCTCAATCATCGCTCCGTCCGAGTAAATCGGACGGGGGCGAACGAGGTGAAGTTGCAGGTGGCCGTTGCGAAGTAGCTCACATCGCCTTTCCCCGCTACCGTCATCTTGAGCATGCCCGACCGCAACGGTTACCGCGCATCGGCATTCGGCAAGGTACGGGCCAGCCGGATTCCGCAGTCGACAGAGCGTGTAAGTGGCGGTTGTTTATCGCGCCTTGCATTGCGAATATTGAACACGAAGTCCTTATACGAACCGCTTCTGACGATCCGATAATGACCAGTGTTCACAATTTTCGTCATATCCTCTTCATCGATATTACGAACAATCTTTGGACCTTCGGCACTGCTATGTGAAATCCATTCTTGCCCATACTCTCGCATGTTCCCATGGCAGTCGAAGAGTCCTAAGTCGTTGGGCTTCAACAAGCCAGGCGGATAGGGACGATGATCTGAATTGAAAGCATGCCAAGCGTAGTGGCTGAGCAAATCCTCGAAATCGCCGAAGCAAAACTGAGTTACCGCACCGACTCGCATCGAATGTTCAAGTTCGGCTTCCGATGGAATGCGATAGCCTGTTCGGCTCAAATAGTTCGGATTCGGGACGAATCCTTCTTTGATAAGCTTCATGGCAGGGTAGCACATTTGATCTTCTGGGATTCCCTCTTGTTCGCTTAGCCAACGGCAGTAGCGAGCCGCCTCGAAATAATCCATCATGCAAGCCGGGTAGGTCGGACCTAGTTTCGTTAACTTCGGTTCTCCTCCCTCCGGCGCAAATCGCTGATACTGTTCGACCGTAACTTCCTTCATCCCGATCGCATAGGTTTGATGAATTCTCACTGCGTGGATAACCTCGACTGTTTCGCGAGCTGGCTCGTCGTCAGGTGATCCCATGACTGTATCAGTAGGACCGCGGACCACGCAAAAGGATTGCCCTTGAGAATTCACGAACCAATCTCGATGGCCTTGAATGGCTTCTTCCACCGGTGCCTCACTCGCCGTGATGCTTGGTATGGGAAAATTCCATTGTTGCATGAGCCATTCGCACGCTGCGTGGATGCCAGGATCTTTGTCAGTCATGAAAAGCGAAGCGATGGACTCCAACCAGGTTCTTCGATCACTATCGGCTAACGAATCGACGGGATATTCGCCTATCGCGAGAAGAATAGCTCGACGCGTCGAAACGTCCGGCTCGTCTGCGAATCGCTTCATCAAAAGTCTTGGGGCAACTTGGACGGCTGAAAACCAATGTACCAAGCGACTTCGAAGCGACGGATCCTTGGAGTGCTTCAACAAGGGCCATACCGTCTCTGGGTCTCCCAGTTTGATCAAGACTAGAGCCGCGTTCATTTGCCGTTCTTGTCGCAATTGTCGTTCAGCCCGAGTTTCGCTGTCAGAATTTTCTCGGAGTACTTCGTGCATCGCCTCAATCGATTCTTCAGGAAAGCGAAGTAGCGGCGTAAAGAGGGTTGCAAAATCTTTCTTGTCAGCCCAAAGGATTAAATCGGCGAGCCGATGCGGTTGATCGGCTGCAAAACTTGCTAAGAGGGACGCCGCCCGTCGACGCATTTCGGGCGAATTCGATCGGTCGCGAAAGCAATCGGAAAGCGGATCGCACAGTGGTAGACTCAACGGCTCCAAAATTTGCGTCCAGGTTGCCAAATGAAGCGGATTCGATTTGAGCAACTCTTCCGCGATCGATTGAAGCTGCGACGCATTCCATTCATAAGTGAATCGATGAAACGCGATGGCGGCTAACACACGGAATCTCGCTGCAGCGGCTATGCTTGGATCGTGTGCCGCCTCGTACAGAGCGTCTCGATACATTTGCCAGATCGAGGCAGGTACCGAAGCTTTCTTTTGTTCCGCGACATGGACAATCAAATCGAACTCTTCAGGCTCTGCGATCGCCAAACGCAGCCGCAGATCGTTCAATAGTTTCGGATGTTCTTCGACCAGTGCCAATCGCAATCGGGCGCGTTCGTTCTCAGCGATACCATCTTGGATCATTTCCGCGTGAATCCTAGGTGCAAAGGAGTTCCACGAAGCTTTCATCGACTCCAGGATGAAAGGAACCGATTGATGATCGGCCATTTTCAGCGACTCGACCATCTCTCTTTCTCGCTGAGCCTCGGATTCTCGCGATTTCCCAAGAGCGAGCAACGTCGAACGATATTGAAATACGAACAATCCGATGGACATACTCAATACGAGTACGATCATCGACGCAAGGGCAAAGACAGACGGATGCCTTCGCCCCCACAAAATACAGCGTTCAAGCCTGCTTACCTCTATTGCCAGGATGGGTTCCCGACGAACAAATCGCTGTAGATCATCGGCCAGATCCGCTGCAGTGCTATAGCGCGCGATCGGATTCTTCACAAGGCAACGAAGGCAGATCGTTTCTAAATCAATCGGGAGTTTCGGACTTAGCTTTCGCGGACGAAGCGGAGGATGAAGGCAGACCTGCTGAAAAGTATCGGCTACGGTTGCAGCAATATAGGGCGTTCGCCCCGTCATCAATTCATAGAGAATGACACCCAGCGCATGGATATCGGCGGGAGGGCCGACGATTTGCCCATTGCATTCGATCTGCTCGGGGGCCATATACCGAGGTGTTCCCTTCACTTCTGTCACTAACGAGGAATTGTGACGGGATTCTGACTCGATGGCCAAACCGAAATCAGCGACTTTCGGCTCTCCGGTTGAAGTTAGCAGGATGTTTTCGGGCTTGAGATCGCAGTGGGTGAT